>CALZKB010000009.1 GCA_945787575.1 Thermoanaerobaculia bacterium
CCCACCTTGCCGAACACGGTCTCGACCTCCGGAAAGGAGCGGATGATCTTGTCGGTCTGCTGAACGATCTCCCGCGCCTTGGTGATCGAGATGCCGGGAAAAGTCGTCGGCATGTAGAGCAGGTCCCCCTCCCAGAGAGGAGGCATGAACTCCGAGCCGATGTGTTGCAGCGGAATTACCGTCAGCGCTAGAACGATCAGCATCAGGACGATGACCTGCCAGCGCCACCGCAACGCCCAGTTCAGGACCGGAGTGTAGAGAAATCGCAGAACGCGGGAGACCGGATGGCGCTTTTCGCTCAAGATCTTGCCCCTGACGAACCAGAACATCAGAACGGGGACGACGGTCACGGCGAGCACCGCCGAGATCGCCATGGCGTACGTCTTGGTGAACGCCAGCGGCTTGAACAGACGCCCCTCCTGGGCCTCCAGGGTGAAGATCGGCATGAAAGAGACGGTGATCACGAGGAGGGTGAAGAACAGGGTCGGCCCGACCTCCTGGGCCGAACGCATGATGATCTCCAGGTGGGAACGCTTCCCTCGCCATTCTTCGTAGTGCTTGTGGGCGTTCTCGACCATGATCACCGCCGCATCCACCAACACGCCGATGGAGATGGCGATGCCACCCAACGACATGATGTTGGCCCCCAGGCCCTGGAGCTTCATGATCACCAGGGCGAGCAGAATCGAGACTGGAATCGAAACGATGGCGACGAAAGCCGAGCGGAAGTGGAAGAGGAACACCAGGCAGACGAGCGCCACGACGATCGATTCCTCGATCAGGGTGTGGACCAGAGTTTCGACCGAGCGCTCGATGAGACCGGTGCGGTCGTAGGCCACCGAGATCTCGACGTCGTCCGGCAGCCCGGCCTCGAGCTCTTCCAAACGCTCTTTGACCCGGGCGATCGTCGACAGCGTGTCGGCGCCCCAGCGCACCACGACCACACCACCGACCGTTTCGCCCTCGCCGTTCCAGTCGGCCAATCCCCGCCGGATCTCGGGCCCGATCGTCACATTGGCGACGTCCTTGAGGACGATCGGCACCCCGCCGGGGCCGCTTCCCAGGACCGCCAACTCGAGATCCCGGATGTCCTTGACGTAGCCGCGCCCCCTCACCATGAACTCTCGTTCCGACATCTCGACGAGGCGTCCGCCGACCTCGATGTTCGAGCGTTTGATCGCGTGGATGACGGCCTGGAGCGGCAGCTGGTAGGCGCGCAGCCGGACCGGATCGACCTCGACCTGGTACTGGCGCACGAAGCCGCCGATCGACGCGACCTCGGCAACCCCTTCCACCGAGGAGAGGCCGTACTTGAGGTACCAGTCCTGATAGCTCCTCAAGTCGGCAAGCGACTGCTGGTCGGAGTTGAGGGTGTACATGAAAGCCCAGCCCACCCCCGTCGCGTCGGGTCCCAGCTGCGGTGAGACGCCCTGAGGCAGGTCCCTGGTGAGGCCGGACAGGTACTCCAAGACCCGGGAGCGAGCCCAGTAGAGGTCCGTTCCGTCTTCGAAGATGATGTAGACGAACGAGAACCCGAAGAAGGAATAGCCGCGCACCACCTTGGCGTAGGGCACCGCCAGCATCTTGGTGGTGATCGGGTAGGTGACTTGATCCTCGATGACCTGCGGCGCCTGGCCGGGGAACTCCGTGAAAATGATCACCTGGACGTCGGAGAGATCCGGGATCGCGTCGATCCGCGTCTCCTTGACCGCCCACACCCCCGCGAGGATGGCGAGGACGAGACCGACCGTGACCAGGAGCTGGTTCTTGAGCGACCACTCGATCAGCTTAGTGAGCATGTCCGCTCTCCTCGCGATCGGCCATCGCCGTCCGGCGCTGAGCGATCATCTTTTGAATCGCCTCCTGCAAGTTCGCCTCGGAGTCGATCAGGAACTGAGCGGAGGTGACCACCCGCTCTCCCTCTTCGAGCCCCTCCAGAACCTCGACGTACTCTGCCCCTTGGTGGCCGAGCGAAACCGCTCGCGGGGCGAAGCGGCCTTCGCCCAGATCCACGACGACGACGTTGCGCTGCCCGGTGCGCAGAACCGCCAGTGACGGCACGGTGAGCGCTTCCTCGGCGGCGACGGGCTGGAAGATGACGGTGGCAAACATGCCGGCCCGAAGCCGCCTGCCCGGGTTGGGCATCTCGAGCTTGACCCGGAGTGTCCGCGTCTTCTCCGAGAATTCGGGCTCGATGAACCGAACCGTGCCGCGGAAGGTCTCACCCGGGAAATAGGTGAAGGTCACCTCGGCCGGAGTTCGCTCGCGAATCCACGCCACCTGATCTTCGAAGATCTCGACCGAGAGCCAGAGCGAGGAGAGGTTGGCGATGTGGTAGGTCTCCATGCCCGGCCGGACGGCCATCCCCTCCAACCCCGGCATCCGCTTCATCACCAGGCCGCTCGACGGCGCGACGACCTTGAGAGTACGGAAGATCTCGCCGGTCTCCTCGAGGCGAGCGATCTGGTCGGCTCCGATGTCCCAGAACGTGAGCCGGGTCCGGGCTGCATCCACCAGCGCCTCGGCCCGACGACCGGCGTCGCCGGCCAAGCTGTCGAACTTCTTCGCGTACTCCATGGCCGACAGCAGCTCCTGCTCGGTCTGCACAAGCTCCGGTGAGTAGATCTCGAAGAGTGGCTGGCCCTTCCTCACGGGCTCACCGACGTAGTTGACGTAGACCTTCTCTACCCAGCCGGTGTACTTCGTCGTCACCGTGACCATGCGCTCCTGGTCGTATTCCAAGTACCCCACGGTGCGAACCTGATGGGTGAGATCGCGCCGCTCGACGAGGGCGCTTTGGACGTTCATATTCTGGACGACGGCGGGGTCGATCGATACGATCGTGCCCGCGCCTATCGCCCGCTCCGCCTCGTCGGCGTAGACGGGGATGTAGTCCATACCCATCTCGTCTTGCGCCGGCACCGGCGAGGTGATCGTCGCGTCCATCGGATTGCGGTAGAAGAGGATCTCGCGCTCGCCACCGGCGGCGGGGCCGGCTTCGTCGGCGTAGACGGGGATGTAGTCCATGCCCATCTCGTCCTGTGCCGGCACCGGCGAGGTGATCGTCGCGTCCATCGGGTTGCGATAGAAGAGAATCTCGCGCTCGCCGTTGCCCTCCGGCGTCATGGACTCCGATCGGTGGCCGCGGTGGGCCTGTAACCAGGAGTCCAACGGATGGATGTTCAGCGGATCGAAGAACAGGGTGTAGAAGAGCAGGAAGCTACCCGCGACCCACAGTATCGGTGGGAGCCACCGTCGTGCTCCGCCACTTGTTCGGTTGCTTTCGTTGGTCATGACTCCAATCGCTCCGTCGTCGTGGTATCAGCCTGAAGAGAGTCGCCGAGAGCACCCTCGAGCTTCGCGAGGCCAATCAGATAGTCGGTCTTGGCTCGTGCAACTGCGGTCTGGGCTTCGAACAGCACGTGCTCGGCGTCCAACAGGTCGAGGGCATTCAAGGTGCCCGAGACATAGCCCGCCTGGGCCGACTCGAGGGCCTCCTCGGCCTGGACGATCAGGAGGTCTTCGACCAGGCGCAGCTGCCTCCAACTGAGAGGCACCTGTTGGGTCAGGTCGCCGATCGTCGCCTGAATACTCGCGACGAGGTCTCGTTTGGCCTCTTCGGTGGCGGTTTGGAGCTCGATCGCCTCTTCGACGCCGGCCGCCAGCTTCTTTCGCCGGACCGGCAGGGTGATCCCGCCCTGGATTCCCAGGATGTCGTCGCCGTTGTCCTCCGGTGGCTGCAGCCGACCGGGCGTGTCATTGCGCGAGTCGACCAGTGTGTAGGTGAGGCCGACCTTGAAGTCCGGCCGGTAACCCTTCTCGGCCAGTTGGGCAAGGGTCTCCGCGCGAGAGATCATGGCGTCCGCCGCGTCGAGCTCGGGCCGAGAGCGAAGAGCGGTCACCACAAGCTGCTCGAGATTCAGCGGAACCTCCGCCGCTTCGGGTGGCAACTTCGGCTGCAGCCGCGGAAGTGAAGCCAGGGTCGAGCGGTCGCGTAGGGTATTGATCTGCGCCGCGACCGCCACTCGTCTCGCTTCGATATCCAGCAGCTTCTTCTCGACCCGCGTGATCTCGGCTTGCAGTTTCACTACACCCAGGCCGGAACCAACACCCGTCGAATAGCGGCCCCTCGCAATCTCTTCGTGCTGCAACAGGTGGATCCGAAACTCCCCGGTGATCTCCTGATAGCGGTCGAGGAAGGCGATCTCGTAGTAGAGACGTCGGGATTCGGTCACGAGCGTCAATCGTTTGGCGTCGACCTCCGCCTCCAGCGCGGTGGCCGCATAGAGAGCTGCCTGCTCCTTGAGAGCGAGCTTCCCGAACCAGGGTAGTCCCTGGGAGACGCTAGCCGAAAGACGCTGCGGTCCGGTGCGGGTCTCCGGGGTTTCCAAGAACGCGGTCAGACTGGCCACGGGATCCGGGAACGCCTTGACTTGGGGTGCCCGGAGCGCTGCCGCTCGGGCTCGTGCCTCGGCGGCTGCCACTCCGGGGTTGCGCTGCAGGATTTCCTCCACCAGCTCCCGCAGGCCGAGATCTTCGATGTTCTCCTGAATCCGCTTCGGGCCGGAGACTCCAGGCAGGGCCATCGAGCCCGCCCGGTGACCGGCCGGCTCTCGAGGCGGTTCGGCCCCTGCTGCCGGCCAAGCCGCCAGCAGTGCGATTACCGCAATACAGTGTTTCCCAAAACGCATGAGACTCCTCCAAGAGAGAATCCGTGGTCGTCCGGACCGCTCCACGGAGCGACCCGACACAGCTCTCTTCTAGAGGGGAATCAGAGGAGAAACGACGAGAACAGGGTGTAACGCCCGAGATCGTGCAAGAGGAACGCATCGGCCGGCGCGGAGTGCGGCGGCAGTGCCGACGGCGGTGTCACCACCCGGAGATCCGTGACCTCGAGAGCCTCGGGAAGCTGGGAGGTCTCCAAGGCCAACGCCGGCATCGGCTCCGGGGCTGACCTGACGGCACAGCAGTCCATGGACGTCTCGTCGCTGTCGTGGCACATCGAGGGACCCATGGAGCCTGTCCTCTCGGTCTCAGGGGCCATCTCGGGCATGGCGCAGTGCGACGTCATCGGACCGAGCTCACCACAGGCCCACACGGCGGGCGCCGCCAGGAGTAGAACGCCAACGCAGGCGGTGGTGAAAAGGCTCCGACGTCTCATGGGTAGGGGATCATACACCTTGCAAGCTCTCTTACGAAGCGGAGCCGTCATACGGATTCAAACGATTCGAGTCGCCACCCTTCCGAGCTGGTGGTAGAGTCGCCACCTTCCGTCGCTCGGGCGCCGGTGTCGAGGGCCTCGAGAGCGATCCTCACTCGATTTCAGTCCCTGGCTCCCGTGGAATCTCGGCCTCGGGGAACGCCTCGAGCATCGTTCGAGTCAGCTGTTCGTAGCTCTCCCACCGCGCGAAATAGCTCACCGGAGCGTCGGGATTTGGCACGTGAGCGGCGACGACCCGGCCGGGACGAATCCGCTCGCGAACCATCGCGGCTCGCCATTCGCTCGACAGGAACCAGAACGGCAGGAGCGCCACGTCGGGGTCGGCGAGCAGCTCGAGATACGGCTCGAAGTCCTCGATGTTGGCCTCGGTGTCTCCGAAGTGCAGAAAGCGCTGGCTACCGAGAGTGACGACGAAACCGAGATTCTCTACCGGCGGATCGCGGCGGCCGTGGTGGAGGTTGAGGATCTCGAGTCCGATGCCCGCGACCTCCAGTCGCACGACCTCGCCCTCGGCCGGCAGCACTCCTTGCGCGCGGTCGAGGATCGAGCGGTCGGCGGTGAGCTCGCTGAGCCGGGCGACCGCCTGGCGGGTGGAGACGAACCGGGCGGCCGGGTTCGCCGCTAGGAAGCGCACGACGGCGGCCGGGTCGAAATGGTCGCCGTGGAAGTGGGAAGCGAGCGCCAGATTGATCCCGGACCAGTCGCCGGTTCCCCGCTCGATCTGCCCGCGCAGGGTGTCGGGCACCGCCGGGTAGCCGGCGATGCCGCTCCCGAAGAGGGCGTCGATCAACACGCGATGGCCGGAGCCCTCCACCAGAAAGCCCTCGTTGGCCAGGTAGGTTACGGCCAGAACGTCGGCCGGTGCCAGGGTTGCCGGGGCGGTCGCGACCGGCGGTGGTGGGGTGGGGTCGAGGACGCGGTCGGCGCGGGGAGCGCAGGCGACGGCGAGCAGGGTCGCCAGGGCGGCGAGAGATCGTGTTCGCATGGCGATTCGGATCGTCAGGGGTTCAAGAGAACCTTGGTGCACCCCTCGCGGCGCTCGGCGAACATCGTATAGGCCTCGGCGCCGGCGTCGAGGGACAGCCGATGGGAGATGAGCGCGTCGAGATCGTAGCGGCCTTGGGCCACTACCGCGAGCGCCCGGTCGAGGTACCGGCGTGCCGAACAGCGGCCGGCGGTGTAGGTGAGGTTCTTGTCATAGGCCTCGCCGGGGGGGAAGGCGAAGCGTTCCTCGGTGTGCACGCCGACGGCCGCGATCGTGCCCCCCGAGCGGACCAGATCGATCGCCAGCCTCGTCGCCTGCGGGCTTCCCACTGCTTCGACCACGGCGTCGGCCCCGCGGCCGTCGGTCGCGGCGGCCACGACCTCGACCGGGTCCTCGACCGTGGAGTCGAGGGCGTCAGCACCGTAGCCTCCGGCGAGGTGTAGGCGCGCCGCCAAGCGGTCGACCGCGAACACCCGCTCGGCGCCCAGCATCGAAGCGGCGACCACCGCCATCAGCCCTACCGGCCCGCAGCCGACGACGCAGACGGTGCTCCCCGGTCCGGCGCCGGCGCTCTCGGCGCCGAAGAAGCCGGTCGCCAGTACGTCGCCGGCCAGGAGCGCCAGCTCGAGCCGCGTCTCGTCTGGGACGCGGACGAGCGAGGTCGTGGCGAGCGGGATGCGCACGTACTCGGCCTGGCAGCCGTGGAGTCCGACCCCGTCTTCGACCCAACCGAGCAGCTGGCCGTGGTCGCATCGGGCGGTCAGTCCTTCGTCACAATAGAAGCAGCTGCCGCAGCTCGTCGTGAACGGACTCACCACTCGGTCTCCGACGGCCAGCCCGGAGACCTCGGAGCCGAGGTCGACGATCTCGCCCGCCAGCTCGTGCCCCATCACGGTGCCGACGTCGAGGCCGCGCTCGCGTCCATGGTAGACGTGCAGATCCGAACCACAGATTCCCGCCACGCCGACTCGGACGATCGCGTCACCCGGGAGCTCGATCTCGGGTGGATCGAGCGTTTCGACCCTCAGTTTCTCCACGCCTTGAAAGGTAAGGGCTCGCATCGGGTTCTTGTCGTCAGCTCGAGTAGAGGAGGGGGAATCTCGGTCACGTAGATCTCGAACCCGGCCCGCGGCGCGGTTTCGAGACGGCAAGGAAGTCTAGCGGACGTTGCCAGGCTCTCTTCGGCAACCGCGCCGAAGTTGCCGGCGCGCGGGCCGGCTTGTAGGGTGACTGCGAATCGCCCAGGAGGAAGCCAGTCCCATGCGAGCTCTTCTCGAGTCGACCGCCGAGCGCGCCATCCGTTACCTGGAGGACCTCGAAGATCGGGGCGTCGCTCCGACCTCCGAGGCGGTTGCTGCGCTCGAACGGTTCGCCGAGCCGCTTCCCGAGGCACCCACCGACCCGAGTGAGGTCGTCCGGTTGCTCGACGAGATCGGCTCCCCCGCCACCATGGCGATGGCGGGCTCGCGCTTCTTCGGCTTCGTGATCGGCGGGTCGCTCCCGGCACCCCTCGCCGCCAACTGGTTGGCGACCGCCTGGGACCAGAACACCGGGCTGTTCGACATCACGCCGGCGACGGCGACGCTCGAAGTCGTCGCCCTCGAGTGGATGGTCGATCTGCTCGGGCTGCCGGCGGGGACCGGAGGCGGTTTCGTCACCGGGGCGACGGTAGCCAACTTCAGCGCGCTCGCCGCGGCGCGCCACGCGGTGCTCGAACGAGCGGGCTGGAACGTCGAGGCGGACGGGCTGTTCGGTGCGCCGGCGATCACCGTGATCGTCAGCGAGGAGTCCCACCCCACGCTCTTCAAGTCGTTGGGGATGCTCGGCTTGGGGCGCAACCGCGTCGAGCGGGTTTCGGTCGACGACCAGGGTCGGATGCGCGCCTCGGCGCTGCCGCCGATCGAAGGGCCGACGATCGTCTGCACCCAGGCGGGCAATGTCAACACCGGCGCGTTCGATCCGATCGGCGAGATCTGTGATTCTTGCCGTGAGACCGGTGCTTGGGTTCACGTCGACGGCGCCTTCGGTCTGTGGGCGGCGGCCTCTCCGCGGTTCGCTCACCTCAGTGCCGGCCTCGAGAAGGCGGACTCTTGGGCGACCGACGCCCACAAGACGCTCAACGTCCCCTACGACAGCGGCCTCGCTTTCGTTCGTGCCCCGGAGACTCTCCGGGCGGCGATGGCGATCACGGCCGAGTACCTGCCGCCGGCGGAGGGGAATCGCCATCCGTCGGATTACACTCCCGAGCTTTCGCGCCGGGCGCGGGGCGTCGATGCGTGGGCGGCGCTGCGCCAGCTCGGAAGGGTGGGCGTCGGCGAGCTGGTCGAGCGCCTTCACGCGCGGGCGGCGCAGTTCGCGGCCGGACTCGTGGCTGCCGGTTTCGAGATCCTGAACGCCGTGGAGTTCAACCAGGTGCTGGTGTCGTTCGGCGACGCCGAGCGGACCGCGCGGACGATCGCCGCGATCCAAGCCGAGGGCGTCTCCTGGTGCGGACCGACCCGGTGGCAGGGGCGGACGGCGATGCGGATCAGCGTGTCGTCCTGGGCCACGACCGAGGCCGACGTCGAGCGCTGCGTGGCGGCGATGGTACGTGTCGCCGGAGAGGTCTAGTCGCCTCACCTTCATGGTTCGTGCGTCTTGTATGATGCCCGCCTTCGAGACCTACCTCGGGACGAGCCTTCTGCCCGGCTGCGATCGCGGCCTACCGCACCTTCCAGCCAACTGGAGCCAGACATGAGCCGACGAATGACGAGTGCTTTCTTCAATCGTGCCGGCAGAGTCGGGGTCGCGCTGATCGCTGCCCTGGCCGCCGGGCCGGCGCTCGCGGAGCCTCCCGCCCCGCCGCCGTATTACGCCATCGAGAAGGTTCGGGTAGTGACCGGTGCGGGTGAGACGCTCGAAGCGGCCACCGTGCTGCTCGCCGACGGGCTGATCGAGGCAGTCGGCCGGAGCGTCGAGATTCCCGGCGACGCCTGGCGGATCGACGGCTCGGAGTTGACCCTCTACCCGGGCCTGATCGACGGTTTGACGACCCTTGGCCAGGTTGCCGATGACGAAGAGTCGAACGACGGACCGCCGGGCCGCAGGGGCGGCGGTGACGAGCCCCCGATCCGGGGACCGGAGGATCGCCCGCAGACCACTCCGTGGATCGCCGCCGCCGACCAGCTCGGTGAGGACGGCAAGATCGAGAAGTGGCGCGACGCCGGGTTTGCTGCGGCGATCTCGGCGCCGGACAAGGGTCTCTTCACCGGCCAGGCGGCGTTGGTCCACCTTGGTGACAGCGAACCGCGCGAACGGGTTCTCGCTACCCCGGTGGGGCAGAAGGTGACTCTCGAGACCGGGGGCTTCCGCAACTACCCGGGCTCGCTCATGGGAGTGATCGCTTACGTCAAACAGGTGCTTTCCGACGCCGACCACTACTCCCGAGCAATGGCTCGCTACGAGGCGGCGCCGGCGGGTCACAAGCGGCCGGAGTACGACCGGACGCTCGACCCGCTAGCTGCATCGAAGGCGGACTCGCTGCCGTTCCTGCTGCCGGCTGATCTCGGCCGTGAGATCGACCGCGCGATCGCCATCGGCTCCGAATACGGTCTTTCGACCGTGATCTACGGGGGACGCGGCGCCTATGCCCGAGCCGACGCGCTGGCGGCGAAAGACCTGCCGGTGCTCGTGAGTCTCGACTGGCCGGAGGAGGAGAAGGACCGCGATCCCGATGCCGACACCGCCTTCCGGGACCTCTATCACCGGCGGATGGCGGTGACGACACCCAAGGCGCTGGCCGACGCCGGCGTCCGATTCGCCTTTTACTCCGACGGCTTGGCGAGCCCTTTGACGATCTTCGAAAACGTGCGGCAGGCGATCGACGCCGGGCTTACGAGTGAGCAGGCTCTCGCCGCGCTCACCTCCGATGCCGCCCGCATCTTCGGGGTCGAGGATCGGGTGGGGACGATCGAGGAGGGCAAGATCGCGAATCTCGTTCTCGCCACGGGTGAGCCGTGGGCCGAGGATACGGAGATCCGTGCCGTCTTCGTCGACGGCCGCAAGTACGAGGAGCGCGAGAGCGAGGAGCCGAGCGAGGCTCCGGAAGGAGACGTCTCGGGAACCTGGGAGCTGTCGCTCGAGACCCCGAGCGGTGCCCGCGAGATGACCGCCGAGCTCGAGATGAGCGAGGACGGAGAGGTGACCGGGGAGCTCGAGAGTGA
The DNA here is from genome assembly GCA_945787575.1 of Thermoanaerobaculia bacterium. Lineage (GTDB taxonomy): Bacteria > Acidobacteriota > Thermoanaerobaculia > Multivoradales > JAHEKO01 > CALZKB01. Next base: position 10,409 of record CALZKB010000009.1, read on the forward strand.
GCGCGGCTCGGGTCCGATCGAAGACGGCCGGCTCAGCGGCAAGCTCCTGCGGTTCAAAGTGACCCGAGAGATGGGCGGGCGCAGCATGCAGGCCTCCTACTCGCTCGAGCTCGAGGGCGATCGGCTCGCCGGCACCATGAGCGCCGGGCCGATGACGATGGACATCACCGGCGAGCGCACCGCCGCTGCCGACGTCGAAGACGACGACGAGACCGCAGACGAAGAGCCGGCCGTCAGCCTCGAGGAGCTGCGCGGAGCGATGGCCGTCTATCAAGGGCCGGTCCGCGAGCCGGGCCGCTTTGCCATCACCAATGCGACCGTCTACACGGTGAGTGGTGAGACGATCGAGAACGGTACGGTGTTGGTGAGCAGCGGCAAGATCCGCGCGGTAGGCGCGCAGGTGGCGGTGCCGGCAGGCTTCGAGGTGTTCGACGCGGGTGGCGGCTCACTGATTCCGGGGGTGATCGACGCCCACTCCCACATCGCGGTCGACGGCAGCGTCAACGAGGGATCGCTCGCCGTGACGGCGATGGTCGGTATCGGTGATGTCCTCGACCCGGACGACATCGGCATCTACCGGGCGCTCGGCGGCGGCGTGACGACGATCAATATCCTGCACGGCAGCGCCAACCCGATCGGCGGGCGCAACCAGGTGATCAAGCTGCGCTGGGGCGCCGACGCCGAAGGGATGAAGTTCGAAGGGGCGCCGGCGGGCATCAAGTTCGCGCTCGGCGAGAACCCCAAGCGCTCCAATTTCAGGTCGCCATCGATTCCGCAGCGCTATCCGCAGACTCGAATGGGAGTCATGGACGTCATCCGCGACGCTTTCACCGAGGCCAAGCAATACCAGGCCGATTGGGCCGCTTGGCGAGCCCAGCCGGAACGCCAACGGGGGCTTGCTCCGCGGCGCGACTTCAAGCTCGACGCTCTCGTCGAGATTCTCGAGGGTAAGCGCCTCGTGCATTCGCACTGTTACCGGGCCGACGAGATTCTGCAGCTTCTCCGCCTCGCGGAGGAGTTCGGGTTCAAGATCACGACCCTGCAGCACGTCCTGGAGGGCTACAAGGTGGCCGACGAGATCGCCGCCCATGGCGCCGGCGCTTCGACCTTCTCCGACTGGTGGGGCTACAAGGTCGAGGCCTACGACGCGATCCCTCACAATGCGGCGCTCATGACCGAGCGCGGGGTCGTCGCTTCGATCAACTCGGACAGCGGCGAAGAGATGCGGCACCTCAACCAAGAGGCGGCGAAGGCGATGAAGTGGGGCGGGCTCGACGAGCTCCAAGCGCTGGCGCTCGTCACCCTCAATCCCGCCAAGCAATTGGGAATCGACGATCGGGTGGGGTCGATCGAGGTCGGCAAGGACGCGGACCTGGTGCTCTACGACGGCCAGCCGCTGAGCCTGCGCTCGGTGGTACGGAAGACGTTCGTCGACGGCGTCCTCTACTTCGACATCGCGGCCGATCGCGAGCGTCAGGCGTTGATCGAGGAGCTGGAGGTGCGGATGACCGGTGCCGGCGACGAGGATGACGAGGCCGAGAATGCCGAGGACGATGCGGCCGCTGAACCCGAACCTGAAGCAGACCCCGAACCCAGCGCTCGCCGCGCGATTCGCGAGCAGGAGGCAGGCTGATGCGCAACCACGAGAAGACGATTCTTTGGATCGCGGGGCTGGTCTTCGCGGCGAGCCTCGCCGGTGCCGAGACGCTGGTGATCACCGGCGCCACCGTGCATCCAGTGACGGCCGAGCCCTTCGTCGGGTCGGTGGTGGTCGAGGACGGTTTGATTACCGCTCTCGGTCCGGGCGCGACCGCCGGCGGGCCGGCGACGATCCTCGACGCCGCCGGTCTCCATCTCTATCCCGGCATGTTCGACGCCTTCAGCCAGCTGGGCCTGCTCGAGGTCGGCGCGGTGGCGGCGACCGACGATCAGGCGGAGATGGGGATGTACAACCCGCACCTGCGGGCGGCGACCGCCATCCATCCGGCCAGTGAAGTGATCCCGGTGACTCGGGCCAACGGCGTGACCCACTCGGTGGTCGGTCCGACCGTCGACGATGACGGCGTGATCGCCGGCCAGGCGGCCCTCGTCCATCTCGACGGTTGGACGGTCGAGGAGATGGCGCTCGAGGCCTCGATCGCGATGGTGGTCTACTGGCCCGAGATCCAGACCCGGAGCTTCGATTTCTCCACCTTCAGCATTCGTGAAACTCCCTTCAACGAGGCGAAGGAGAAGGCCGAGGAGCAGCAGAACGAGCTGCGGGACTGGCTCGCCGCGGCGCGCCACTACAAGGCGGCGGTGGCGAGCCCCGGCAGCCGTGCCCAACGCGACCTCAAGCTCGAAGCGCTCGCCGGCGTGCTCGATGGCGATCAGCCGGTCCTGATCATGGCCGACGCCAAGCGTGACATCGAGGCGGCGGTGGCTTTCGCCGAGGACGAGGGGCTGCAGATGATCCTGGGTGGTGGCCGCGACGCCTGGCAGGTCAAGGACCTGCTGGCCGAAAAGGGCATTGGCGTGGTGCTCGGTCTGGCCCAGAGCCTGCCGCGCTACGAAGACGACCCCTACGATCGCCCCTACCGCAATGCCGGTGAGCTGGCGGCTGCGGGGGTGAAGATCGCCTTCACCTCGGGTGCCGGCGGCGGCTTCGGCCCGGGCGGTCCTCACCAGTCCCGGACGACGGCCTACGAGGCCGGAATGGCGACGGCTTACGGTCTCGACGAGGGCGACGCGCTCAAGGCGATGACGCTCTACCCGGCCGAGATCTTCGGGGTAGGCGACCAACTCGGCTCGATCGAGGTCGGAAAGGTCGCCAATCTCATCGTCACCGACGGAGATCCGCTCGAGATCACGACCGGCGTGCACCACGTGATCATCAAGGGGCAGGAGGTCTCGACCGACAACCACCATCGACGGCTCTACGAGAAGTATCGAACCAGGTAGCCGAGCTACCAGGTTTCGACTTCATGCAATCGCGAGTCGGCCTGATCTCCGAGGCAAGCCATGCGTGTGCGACTGGACTCTGCTCCTCGATCCAGTTCCACACCACCCCAGGAGTGGGACCATGCCGGTGAGCACGGAACTCTCAGGAGTGGACGGAGATGAGTGACAATATGCTTGCGGTATTGGAGCCGGAGCTTCAGCACGCGCAAGCACAAGGAGATTGCGGATGGAGAAAGAGCGCCACACAGATGACTTCCCGTACCGCGGGACCTTGCTGCTGGCGGCGGTCGCCACGGTGATCTTGGTCGCCCTACCGGTCCCTCTGGCAGCCCAGGAAGAGAGCGAGGACAACGTCGGCTTCGCGGTGGCCTCGGGCCGGATCACGTTCCAGCGCTACTGCGCCAGCTGCCACGGACGAGAGGGCCGCGGCGACGGCAGCGTTGGGCAGTACCTCACAGTGCGGCCGACCGACCTCACGGGGCTGAGGACAAAGTACGACGGCGAGTTCCCGTTGGAGCGCGTCAGCGCCTCGGTAGACGGGAGGGAAACCGTTCGCGGCCACGGCACCAGCGAGATGCCCGTCTGGGGCGAGGTGTTCCAGAGTTCGCTGGCCGAGCCGCAGCCGCTCGGTGAAGAAGGCGAGGAGCGGGCCGGCAGGATAATTCGCCAGCTGGTTCTGTATCTCCGATCGATCCAGGCGGAGGATTGACTCGCACGCGTCAGGGTTGAGCACCTCCCCGGTGTCGAAGTTCATCCGGCTGACGAAGCCGACCTCCTAGGCCTTTTCGCACCGACCCGAGGGCACGGGTCCCTCGGCTACCGACGGGTTGGGGGTAGGGCCGGCACCTGTGGCCGGCGCTTTGTCTCCCGATTCGCTCGAGGCGGCGTGCGACATGCAGGCTAGGATCGGGAGATGATCCGCGGCATCAGGCTGATCGGGCTGGGGCTGCTCGCCGGCTGCGCTCTCGCGGAGCCGCCGGCGGCCGAGGATCGACCTCCACTCGGCAGCGGGACCCGACGACCGGTCGTTCTCGTTCCGGGCGTCACCGGCTCGATGCTCCGGACGCCGGGCGGCGAGGTCGCGTTCGGTGGGACCCGGCAGTTCTTTCTGCCCCGCGACGGCGGGCACCGACTGACGCGACCGCTCGATTCGAGCCTGGCTGCGCCGTTCGTCGCCTTCGACCTCATCCGTGAGATCCGCATCCCGTTGCTGCTCCGGAAACCGATCTATCAACCGATCGTCGATCTGCTCGTCGACGCCGGCTATCGGCAGGGGAACATCGCCCACCCGAGCGCGGATGCCTCGCTCTATCTCTTCGCCTACGACTGGCGACAGGACAATGTGGAGAGCGCGGCTCTCCTGAGCGCATCTCTCGCGGCGATCCGGGCGGCGACCCGGAACTCGCGCGTCGATCTCGTCTGCCAGAGCAACGGCGCCCACGTTTGCCGTTGGGCGGCGCGTTTCGGGGCGCTCGACCTCGCCGCCGCCGAGCAGGGGGCGCAGACGCCGGGAGCCGGCATCGGGCGGCTGATCCTGGTCGGGGCGTCGAACGGCGGCAGCCTGAGGATCCTCCGTGAGATGAATCGCGGCCGGCGCTATGTCCCGCTCATCGGTCGGCGCTTCCAGCCGGAGATCTTCTTCACCTTCCCGTCGCTGTTCGCCGATCTACCGTCGTCGTCGTCGGCTGACGGGCTGTTCTTGGACGTCGAAGGCAAGGTCCTCGATGTCGCTCTCTACGATCCGGAGAGCTGGCAGCGCTTCGGTTGGTCGATCTTCGCGCGACCGGCCGCGTCACGGGCGGATCGCGCGCGGCCTCTATTCGGCACCTTCGACGCTCGCCGAAGGTTTCTCGCGACCCAGCTCGAGCGGGCGACACGCTTCCAGGCACTACTCGCCGGGGAGTCCGGGGATCCCGACGTCGTCGCTTACCATCTCGTGGAAAACGACGGCGAGCCGACGCCGCGGCGGGCCGTGCTGGTGCCGGACGGCCGCGGCTGGAAGACGATCTTCACCGGCGACCGCTGGCTCGCTTCGAGGCCACGGCTAGCCGAGAGAACGTCTTCGCCGGGCGACGGCCACTCGGTTCTGGGGAGTCAACGGCACCTCTCCGCGGTGGAGACACCGCGCCTCGCGCCGCCGCGCCGGGTGACGGGCGGCCACTTCGAGATGCTGCTCGAACCCGAGACCCAGGAGTATCTGAGGGAAGTGCTGATTGCTCCGCTCTACCCTCGGTTGGAGTCGAAGGCGAAGAGCCCGCCGTCGAGAAAGCGCAACATCAGCACCGACAGCGCTTCGGGGCTCTCCTCCATCGGGAGATGACCGATGCCTTCGAGGGTCACGAAGCGGCTGTCCGGGACCTCGGCGGCGGCACGGCGGGCCCCTTCGACCGCGATCAGCCGGTCTTCGACTCCCCAGATCACGAGGGTCGGCATTTCGATCTCCGAGAGCTCGATCTCACCCTGGCGGTCGGCCATGGGTGCGGTCAAACCCCAGAACGCCCGCGGGGCGCCTTCGATCGCCAGCCGTCGGTAGTACCCGTCGACGAGCTCGGGGGTGACGATGGAATCGTCGGCCGCCGATCGCCGCAAGCTCCGGCGGATCCGATTGGGCGTGAGGCGCAAGCGCACGAAAAGAGCGGTCACCGGTCTCGCGGCGGCGGCGATGGTTCGCCTCCGCTGCGGGTAGTCCGGGGCGGCGGAGCCGATCAGCATCAAGGACTCGAAGCGCTCCGACGCGCGAGCCGCGAGGGCCATGGAGACGGCGCCGCCGTAGGAGTGGCCGACAAGGTGGGCGCGCTCGATGTCGAGCTCGTCGAGCAGATCGAGGATGAGCTGGCCTTGGTGGAAGCGGGAATAGGGAAGCTTGGTCTGAGGCCGGGCGCTCAGTCCGAAACCGTAGAGGTCGACGGCGAGTGTGCGGTAGCCGGCGGCCACGAGCCCTTCGGTTACGTGCCGCCACGAGAAGCTCGAGGCGCCGAATCCGTGAACGAGGACGACCGCCTCCCCCTCGCCGCGGTCCTCCACGTAGACGGCGCCACGCTCGAGACCGAGGAAGCGGCCGGTTCCCAGCTCGCTTCGGGCCTGCTCGTAGGGGGTGAGCGTCGCACAGCCGCTCGCTCCGATGGCGAGGAACAGCATCGCCCATCGCGGTCGGCTGATTCTCGAGAGGGTCATCGCGGCCGTGCTCTCGCGGTTACCGCCCGGCGATACGGTCGCGGTAGAGGCGTGCCCGCTCGATGATCTCGGCGGCGTCGAGGGTGAGCAGGCGCCCCTCCTCGACCACCACCCGACCGTCGACGATGACGGTCGCGACGTCGGCCGCTTTCGTCGAGTAGATGAGAAGCGAGTAGGGATCGTAGTGGGGCTCCTGGTGGAGACCGTCGGTCCGGACGATGATGACGTCGGCCCTCTTGCCGGCTTCGAGCGAGCCGATCTCGGTCTCGAGGTCGAGGGCGCGCGCCCCTTCGATGGTAGCCATCGCCAGCGCCTCGCGGGCATCGACAACGGTCGGGTCGCCGCTCGTCACTTTGTGCAGCTTCGCCGCGGTGTCGATCTCCTCCCACAGGTCGAGATCGTTGTTCGAGGCCGCGCCGTCGGTGCCGACGCCGACGGCTACCCCGGCCGCGAGCATCGCCGGTACCGGAGCCACTCCCGCCGCGATCTTCATGTTCGACTGCGGACAGTGGGCGACGCCGACCTCGCGAGTGGCGAGCCTGTCGATCTCGGCGGGGGTCGGCCAGACGACGTGCGCGGCCAGCACCCGGTCGTCTAGAATTCCGAGCGAATCGAGATAGCTCACGGAAGACATGCCGGTGCGGGCGGTCACCTCTGCGATCTCCTCGCGGTCCTCCGCCAAATGGATCAACAGCGGCACGTCGAGCTCCTCGGCAAGGGCGTGAGCTGCGGCGAGGTGCTCCCCCGACACCGTGTACGGGGCGTGGGGTGCGACCGCCGGCCTGATTCGCGAGTGATCGCGCCACCTTTCGACGAAACGCCGGGTGTAGGTCATCGCCTCGTCCCAGGTCGCGTTGTCGGGCGCCGGCAAGTCGATCAGCGTCTCGCCGACGACCGCTCGAATGCCGCAACGCTCGGCCTCCTCGGCGATCGCATCCTCGAAATAGTACATGTCGACGAAGGTCGTGATCCCGCCCCGCAACATCTCCAGGCACGCGAGTCGCGTCCCCCAGCGGACGAACTCCTCATCGACGTGCGCGGCCTCGGCAGGAAAGATGTGCTCCTCGAGCCACTCCATGAGATCGAGGTCGTCTGCGATCCCCCGAAAGAGCACCATCGGGACGTGGGTATGGGCGTTGATGAGCCCGGGCATCACGATGCTGCCTCCGGCGTCGATCCGCGTGGCGTCAGAAAAGCGCTCGCCGAGCTCGGTGCTCCGGCCGACGGCGGCGATCCGGCCGTCGACGATGGCGACGGCGCCGTCCGGGATGACCCTCCGGCCGGCGTCCATCGTCACGACGGTGCCGCCGGTGACGAGCAGAGCGCCGAGCTCGTCTGCCGCGGATGCCGAGTCCGCCCGAGTCGGACCCGGCGCTAGCGCCAGCAGCAGAGTCAGGGTTGCGAAGAACCGCGGACGGCTGCCTCCGGCTTCCGATCCCGCTCGCATGGTCGCGCGATCATTACACAGCCGGCAAGCGATCCGCAGGACTTCCGCCACGCCCTGTCAAGGAGAACCGACCGCTGCGTCGAGAAGCACTCGTGGATCGCCGTGGCGGCCGGCCGCGACCCACTCCCAGAGGAGCTCGGCCGAGCGTTGGTCCGCGACCTCGAGGGTATTGCGCTCGGTCGGGTCGGCGAACAGAAGGTCCATCATCCGCTTGAGGAGCTCTTCGTCGAGCTCGATCGTCGGTGCTTTGTCGTCATACCAGAGTCGGGGGTCGGAGACCTCGATGCTGCGCGGCATCTGCCAGTGGGTTCCGAAATGGACACGCAGCATTTCGGGAAGGGGCAGGTAGACGAGCTCGAACGAAGCTCCGCCGAGCCGGCTCCACTGCACGCGAACGTCGCTGGCAAGCTCGGCGACGAGCTTGTTGGTGATTCGGGCCGAGGCGGAGCCGACGGCACCGAGACCGCGATCTTCGCGGTAGCCGATCGAGAGCCCCGACGCGTCGGCTACGACGACACGAAGCGGCGGGAGTCCGAGCGCTGCGCCGGTTGCCGCGAGCTCGTCGAGCGCGGAGCGCAGCGCGAGAAGCAAGCTCACCAAGCCCCGGCTGTCGATCGCGCCGCCGTCGGTCACCCAGTAGCTCGAGGTCTCGCCGTCGGTCACGTCGACCTTGGCGTTCGAGAAGACCGGAGAGAAGTTGGCGCTGAGCGACGCCGCCGTGGCGAGCGGCGTCTCCGGCGCTCGGACGACCGCATAATCGAGGTCGAGCGGCCAGCCGGAGAGCCGGCTCTCAGTGCTGCCCTCGGAGAGCGACGCGACGTTGGTGATCACCAGACGGCTTCCGGCTCGGTCGAGCCGCGCGCATTCGCGGAGCTTGCGCCCTTCCTCGAGACACGGATCGCGATCGCCTTCCCGCTTCCAGAATCCGGTAACCCCGGTGTTGAAGACGAGCCCGAGCGGGTGGCTGCTCTCGGTCACGCAGCCGAGGGTCCGGCAGCCTTCGCCGCCGGGATGGAAGGCGCGGCCGAAGCTCTCGGTCAGAAGTTGTCCGAGGCGGGTGCCGTTCATGAAGCGCCATTCGCCGAGCCCCGACAGGACATCCTGGATGTAAGGAGCCGCCATCGCTTCGCGAAACTCCTCCCAGCTGCCGTCGGCCATGGCCAGGGAGCGCGCGAGGCGATCGCGATGGGAGGCGAAGAAGGCCACGCCGGCGCTGCCCCCCGAAACGCTCGACATCAGCAAGACTCGATCGAGGGCGCCGCGATCGTGCATCCCGCGCATCACCGCATAGGAATAGAGGGCGGCGCGGGTCCCGCCTCCAGAGAAGGCGAGCGCATAGTAGGGGGAGTCGTCGCCAGCGGTCGAAGCGGCGCGCAGCGCCTCCCCAAGATCGAAGAGGGCTGCGTCGGATATCCCGCCGACCGCGAGGGCGGCCCGCTGCTCGACAGTGTAGAGGCGGTAGCCGAAGCCACTCAGGACGAGAATGAGGGCGAGCGCCGGCAGTGCTGCGTGGAGCCGCGTCTTCTCGACGAGGGCGTCGAGGAGGTGCCCCACGCGATCGAATTCCTCCCAAGTGATCGGTGCGCCTGCGCGGTCCTCCCCTCCGCGCTCGTCCTCAGCATCTCTTCTGCGCTCTCTCGAGCTCGCGCGCGCGCGGCATTCGAGCTGCTCGTGGATGCGGTGAAAGACGTCGATCGGCCGGTAAGACTCGAAGTTGGGCGTTTCGTCGTCGGCTCCGGACGTCGGATCGAGGGACCTCTCGGCGTCGCTGTCTCGAATGGCGATCAGCCGGCCGGCGCCGTGGATCTGAAGCCGCGCCTCGCCCATCCGCCCGCCGTGAAAGTGGACCCGCTGGGGATATCTCTCTTCGTCGGTCAGCAGGCCGAGGAGGACCTCGGCGGCGGCCCGCTGCACCCAATAGTCGTAGAGCCAGAAGATCAGATAGAAGATTCCCGCGAGGCTCAAGATCACCCGCAGGCTCGCCTGATCGAGCACCGTCGTGACGTAGTCGATGTTCAGGATCCGGGCAGCCGCGAGAACGATCACGAGCGCCGAGACGCCCGCCGGGGCGCCGACGAGGAACGCCTGCCGCACGAGAACCTGGAAGGACTGCAGGTGGCGGTCGTAATGCACGGAGGCGAGCGCCACCCAGGTGAGGACGAGGGCGATCCAGAAGAACCACCCGACCAGCTCGCCCGGAGCCGCGACGACGGCGAACGAGGGAAACAGCGCCAGCATGGAAGGGGAGGTGATCGGCACCAGCGCGTAGGCACGCAAGATCCGCGCTGGGCTGGGTGGTCCGTCCTTCTTGGTTACGAAGAACTGGGTCGTTTGCAAGTGCGGCATGAACGCCTTGCGGAGACGGTCCCGATCGCTTCCGATCAGCGCCTCGGCCAGCCAGCGGCTGGCGGGCATGCCGCAGCTCAGGCCGATGGTGCCGAGGATGGCGAAGACGTGGCGGTACGGTGCGTGGTCGATCTCGAGGGTCTCGCCATCGGCGGCGAAGAACACGGCGAGGGCGAAGAAGGCGTGCAAGAGCCACTGCAGGATCGGCAGCCCGCGGCCGAGCGCCCAGCGGGCGATCGCGAGGTGGAGGGCGAAGGCGACGACGCAACCGAGGGCGAGACCGAGGCCGCGCCAGCGAGGCATGCCGTAGGCGAGCGCCACGATCACGGGAATCGGCAGAAACATCGCGAGAGGCGAGTAGCCTTCGACGAATCCCGCCTTGTGCAGGAACGATCCCTCGGTGCGGTTGGTTCTGAGGTCGCGCCCGCGCAGCCAGGCGTCGAGCCGGCCGGGGAAGGCGAAGAACGCGCTTTCGAGTCTCCTCCACATGGTGGGTCTCGTCTTCCTTGCCAACCACCCAGCTAGGTCGGTCGATCGGCTCGCTTCGCGACCAGGAGACGCCTCCTCAGAACGGGAAGAAGACCGGAACGAGAAACACCAACAGGACGAACAGCAGGAGGGTCAACGGAGTTCCGACCTTGAGATAGTCCGACGACCGATAGCCGCCGGCGCCCATGACCAGCAAGTTGGCCTTGTGGCTGAACGGCGTCATGAAAGCGGCCGAGGCAGCGAGGCTCACGCCCATCATCAACGGGTAGGGGCTGTAGTTGAGCTTGTCGGCCATCTCGAGGACGACGGGTGCCAGCAACACCACCGCGGGAGCGCCGTCGAGCCCTTGGCTCAGCAGGCTCGCCAGGACGATCAGCGCGGCGAGCACCGCGTGAGGTCCCAGGGGGCCCGCCAAGGCGGTGACGCTGTCGGCAAGGAAGTTGGCGGCTCCGGTGCGCTCCATGGCAAAGCCGACGGGCAGGACCGCGGCCACCAGAAAGATGGCTCGCCACTCGATCGTCTGGTAAGCCTCGCGCATCGTCAGTGCCCCGGCGAGGATGGCGAGCGAGGCCGCGGTGAAGGCCGCGACGTGGATCGGCTGAAAACCGGTCGCCACCAATACGATCATCAAGACGAGAGCGCCCAGCGCATACTTTGCCTTAGCTGGCCGGCGCGGTCCCTGATCGACCTCGGAAAGCACGACGAAGTCGGGTTCCGAGGCGAGCTTTTCGATCCGTTCCGGGGTGCCGAAGAGCAAGAGGGCGTCACCGGTGCGAAGCGGAATGTCGGCGAAGTCCGCATGGATGGGCCGTCCGTCGCGCCACAGCGCCAAGGCGATCATCCGGTACCGGTCACGGAAGTCCATGTCGGCCAGGGTCCGGCCGGCCGCCGCGGAGCGCGGCGCGACGCTCGCCTCGACCATCACCATCCTGTCGGTCTCGAGCGAGGTCTTCGCGGCCTTGGGCTTGAGCTCGACCTCTCCCATTTCGAGCAGCGCCGCGATGCTCGCGGGCCTGGAGGCGAGAAGCAACCGATCCCCGCTGTGAATCACCTCGTTCGGGGCGACAGCCAGGCGGGTGGAGTCGCCCCGTGCGATGCCCGCGACCGTCAGATCCGCCAGCTCACCGAGCCGGCTCTCGGCGATCGAGACGCCGTCGAGGGCCGACCCGTCGGGAACGACGATCACGTAGATCCCGGTGCCGAGCTCCTCGACGGCGGCAAGCCCGACGTCCCCGATGTCGAAGTCGGCCTCATCCCCGAAGCGTTTCAAGGCGGCGTGCTCGCCCAGAGCGAGGATCTCGTCGCCGGCGTCCAGGGGATAGTCGCCGAGCCGGTCGAGCCGCAGTGCGCCGTCCCGCCGAAGCCCGACGACGACGAGACCGAAACGGCTCCGGAAGTCGAGCTGGCGCAAGGTCTTGCCGACGACCGCCGTCTCCGGCTTGACGGTCGCGCGTACGCCGTCGACCCCGCCCATCAACCTGGGAAGCTCGTCCAGCCCGATCGCCTGAACCTCGACGTCCTGGAGCCTGAGGAGCTCGGTCAGGCGTTGCGCCTCGCCGTCGACGAAGAGCACGTCGCCGCCGCGCAGCTCGGCGCTCGCGCTTGCCTCGATACGCTTTTCCGCGCCGCGAAGAATCGACAGCACCTTGACTCCCAGGGTGTTGCCAATCCGGGTCTCGGCGAGGGTGCGGCCGTCGAGCGGCGAATCGTCGGCAAGTCGGATGAAGAACAGTCGCTCCTCGAGCTGGTAGAGCTGACTGAGGTCGGCACCGCCGGGTTGCGTGGCGCCGCGTTGCTCGCGAGAGGGAAGGAGCCTGCGCCCGAGGGTCAGCATGTAGACGACGCCGAGAGCGAGGATCGCCAACCCGAGCGGCGTGAAGTCGAAGAGCTGGAACGGCTCGAGACCGCGATCGGCGAGGATCTGAGCCGCCAGGATGTTGGGTGGCGTACCGACGAGGGTGGTCGTGCCCCCGAGGATGGCGCCGAAAGCGAGGGGCATGAAGAGGCGTGACGGAGCGAGACCCGCCCGCGGCCCGAGGGTCGCGACCGCCGGCATCAGGACGGCGACGGCGGCGATGTTGTTCATGAAGGCCGACAGCACGCCGGCGACGACCATGAGCACGACGACCAGCCGGATCTCGCTGTCGCCGACCAACCGATGGATGTGCCTGCCGATGGTGTCGGCGACGCCGGTCGCGAGGAGAGCCGCACCGAGGATGAAGACCGCCAGCATGGTGATGACGGCGGGCGACGAGAATCCCTGGAACGCCTCGGCCGGCGTCACGTAACCGGCGAAAATCAACACCACGAGACCGAGAAACGCGGTGAGATCGACGGCCAGCTTCTCCGTCAGGAAAAGGTAGACCATGACGGCGAGTAGGGCGAAGAGAGCGCCGATCTGAGGGGTCACTTGTCGATTGTAGCCCGAGCCGCAGCAACGTCCGATCGCGCTCGGAGAGCCGGGCGGAGGGCGCGGATCGATAGTACGATGGACCTCAATCGCCGCCTGCGAGCCACCAGCCCAGTGATGAGCTCACCTCTTCGAGTCGACTACGTCTCCCCGCTGCCGCCGGTGCGGTCGGGGATCGCGGACTATAGCGCCGACCTGCTGCCGCGTCTTGCGCCGCTGTGTGACCTGCGGGTGGTACGCCTTCCGAATCAGCTGGTGACGGCCGAGCTCGAGCAGCGCTGGAGCCCGGTCCCGTCGAGCGTCCTCGGCGAAGAAGGCCGCCTGCCGCTCTACCAGATGGGCAACAACGAGCACCACGCCGAGGCCTGGAAGCTCGCTCACGAGATTCCAGGGGTTCTCACCTTGCACGATCTGGTGCTGCATCACCTGCTGATCGAACTGACCCTCGGCGAGGGGGACTCGGAGGGCTACGCCGAGCGGCTGGAAGCGGATCACGGTTGGCTCGGAACGGACGTTGCGCGGGCGCGCGAGTGGACCGAGCTCGGTCAGTCCGCGGTCTTCGGTCTGCCCGCTCACCGCACCCTCCTGCGGCGCCAGCGGGGAGTGCTCGTTCACAGCCGGTGGGCGGCCGACACGCTGGCCGAGTCGGACGAGGAGCTCGCGGTGCGCGTCGTGCCGATGGGGGTGCCGCTCTCCGAGCCGGCGAGCGAGGCGGAGGCGGCAGGTTGGCGCGAGCGCGCCGGGGTGCCGAGCGGGGCGTCGTTGATCGGTTCCTTCGGCTTCCAGACCCCGATCAAGCGGACCGACAGGGCGATCGAGGCACTCGCGAGCGAAGCGCTGGCCGGAGTCCATCTGCTGATCGGCGGAGAAGTGTCGGGCAACCTCGATCTCGAGGGAGTCGTCCGTGAAGCCGGCGTCGGCGACCGCGTACATTTTCTCGGTTTCCTCGACTTCGACGAGTTCGAGACCGCAATCGCGGCCTGCGACCTATGCCTCAACCTGCGCTACCCGACGGCCGGTGAAACCTCGGCGTCGCTCTTGCGGATGCTGGCGCTGGCGCGGCCGGCGATCGTCTCGGACTATGCGCAGTTCTCGGAGCTGCCGGACGACGTGGCGGTCAAGGTGCCGCTCGGAGAGGGTGAGGTCGAAGCGCTGGCGACGACCGTCGGTAGCCTGCTGGCCGATCGCCAGCGCCTGAGACGAATGTCGCGGGCGGCGCACGAGTACGTGGCGAGGGTGCACGATCCGAGGCGAGCCGCCGAGGCGGTCGTCGCGGCCTGCAGTGAGCTCGGCGTCCTCGAGCCGTTGGGCGATCGCGCCGCCGTCGTCCCGCCGCCCACGAGCTTCCTCTACCGCTCGCTGCCGGGGTCGCTCGAAGTCGCCGGCGCCGACAAGCCTTGGCCGGAAGGCGAGAGGCGCCGCCTCGGCGTGCACCTGCGCAACGAGGGGATCGCCCGCTGGCTTTCGGCCGAGCACGAGATCGGCGGGGTGATGATCGATGTCCACTGGCGTAAAGAGCACAAGGGCGAAGCGGGTGAGCAGCACTGGCTCGAGCTCCCTCGGGATCTCGATCCGGGCGACTCGATCGATCTCGAGATCGCGATCCGGCGGCCACTCGTGGACGCCAACCTGCTCGTGATCGAGCCGCATCTACGCGAGATCACCGGGTTCAATGCCATCGACGGCCCGTCGTGGATTCGGGAGCTCGAATGACCGACGGTCCGCTGCAGCGGGACGAAGTGGACCTGAGCCGGTGGCGGGCGCTGTGGGAGGAGGACGGTCGCTTCGAGGTGCCGCGTCGCCCCGGGCTCAAGGGGGCGCTGGTCGCGGCCGCTCGGCGGCTCTTGCGGCCGTTGTTGGCGGCACCTCTCGGCGAGCTCTGGGAACGCCAGCGGGCCTACAACCTTCTCGTCCAGACGCAGCTCGAGCGCCGGGAAGCGGACGACGCGGCGATCCGTGAGCTGACGGAGGCGGTCGCTTCGCTGGGGCGCGATCTGCAATCGGTCCAGAGGGAGCTCGGACGCGACTTGAGCCATGCGGAGAAGCAGCTCGAAGCCGCCATCCGGATTGCGGTCAACGATGCGAAGAACGAGCGGGGCCAGCTTCTCTCCTACGTCGACGCGCACGAGAAGCAGATTCGCCGGATGGCCCTGCTCGAGAGCGAGGGGTTCGACGAGGTGAAGCGCCACCACGAAGCGGTCTTCTCCCTTCTCGAGCACAGACTCGAGCAGTACCGGCAATCCGCCGGCGAGCTTCGGGCACGGCTCGTGTCCCTTCTCAAGGTGGCGGAGTCGGGCGGGGCGCCGGCGCTCGAGGCGGCGGTCGGCGAGCAGGCGTATCTGGAGCTCGAACGGCGGCACCGCGGCACCGAAGAGGAGATCGCAGCTCGGATTGAGCCCTATCTCGGTTTCTTCAAGCCGCCGAGTCAGTTCCGAGGCAGCGGCGAGGTGCTCGATCTCGGCTGCGGTAGAGGGGAAGCGTTGGCCCTACTCGGAGCGCGAGGAATCCCGGCGCGCGGGGTCGACTCCAACGCCGAGATGGTCGCCCGGTGCGGCGAGAAGAAGCTCGCGGCCGAGGTCGGTGACCTGTTCGAGGTGCTGGCCGGCGCTACGGCGGAGAGCCTCGGTGGCGTCATCTCTTTCCACGTGATCGAGCACCTGCCGGCAGCGGCGCTCGAGCAATTGGTGCTGTTGAGCTGGAGGGCGCTCGAGCCGGGTGGCGTGCTGATCCTGGAGACGCCCAGCCCGCTCTCGCTGGTGGTCGGAGCTCGCAATTTCTGGCTCGACCCGACCCACCAGCGGCCGGTGCACCCGGAGAGCCTCGAACTGTTGTTCGAGGAGGCGGGCTTCGAGGGAGTCGAGCGCATCGACCGCCAGCCGTTCGCGGACTCCGAGCGACTCCCGGAGCTGCCGACCGCCGAGTTGACCGGCGACGTCCAACGCCTGGCGCACGAGATCAACCATCTGCGCGATCAGCTCGACAGCCTGCTCTATGGCTATCAGGTCTACGGCATGGTCGGGCACAAGCCGGAACGAGCCTGAACCCGCTCTCGATGCCTCGATCGCGCAGAGTCGCCCTCTTGCTCGCGACGTTGGCGGTGGTCGCCGGCTTCGTCACGCTCGCCCATCTGCGGGGTGCTCTCTCCAGGGTCGTCGGTGACGAGGGGACCTATCTCGCGATGATCGAGAGCGTCGCCTTCGACGGCGATCTCGAGTTCGGCGAAGCGGATCGCGAGCGGGTAAGTGCGACCGGGGAAGCCGGCCGCCAAGCTCTGATCCTGCAGCGCGCGGAAGG
This sequence comes from Thermoanaerobaculia bacterium, assembly GCA_945787575.1. Taxonomy (GTDB): domain Bacteria; phylum Acidobacteriota; class Thermoanaerobaculia; order Multivoradales; family JAHEKO01; genus CALZKB01. The sequence continues at coordinate 26,509 of CALZKB010000009.1, forward strand.
GGTGCTGAGCTACTCGAAACCGATGGTCTTCGCCGTGCTCGCCGCTCCCGCCTACCAGCTGCTGGGCGAGCGAGGTGTGATCGCCTTCAACGTCGGCGTGCTGCTCCTCGCCTGCTACCTCGCGGGGATCTTCCTCCGACGCCTGGGGGAGAGCGAGCGCGCCGGATGGACGCTTCTGACATTCGTGGGGGCCAGCGTCATCCTGCCGTACGTCGTCTACCGGATGAGTGACCTGATGCAGGTCGCTCTGGCGATCGCCGGTGGGGTGCTGGCGGTCGCCGGAGCGCGCGAGGTCGCGCCGTCGGCCGTCCACGGCCAGCGTCTGCTGTCGAGCGGCTGGGCACCGTACGCCGGTGGCGTGCTGTTCGGGCTCCTGGGAGTGGCCCGTTACCCGAATTTCCTCGTGCCGGCGGGCGTCGTGTTCGCGTTGGTGGTGGCCGGTCGTTGGCGACGGGCCGCGGCGGTCTTGGTGGCGACTGCCGCGGTGACCGGAGCGGCGTCGCTGGCGGCCGAGCTGGCGACCGGAGCGGTCACCCCCTATAAAGCGGAGCGAGCGACCTTCAACCGAGCGACCGGCTACCCGCAGGAGGTGAAGGACGGGATCGCGGAGACCGGCTTCGAAGTTCGGCGGGCAACCCAGCACCTCGGCGTCAAGCCGATCTTCCAGCCGGTCGTTTCCGCCTACGCCGCGGGCTATTTCACTTTGGGACGCCACACCGGAGCCCTGATCTACTTCCCCGCGTTGATCGCCCTCGTGATCACCGCTCTCCGCCGCCCCGACCGACTGGGACTCGCACTTCTGGCTACCGCCTTCGGGGGCTTCGTCTTCTACGTCGTCTGGATGCCCGGCAACTACTTTGGCGGGGCCACCTTCATCGGCAATCGATACTTCCTAACGGTCTACCCGCTCTGCCTGCTCGCGCTGCCGAGACTCCCGGGCAAGGGCGTGCTCGTCGCCAGCTGGGCCTTGGCTCTCGTCGTCTTCGGATCGGCGAGCGCCTCGGTGCTGCGGAGCGGCGAGGCAGCGCGACACAGCCAGAGCCACGCGTTCGCCGGGATCTTCCGAGCCCTGCCGTTCGAGTCGACGGCGAGAAACATGGACGGGCGTCGCGACCGCTTCTGGTCGGGAGACTTCCTGCGGTTCCAAGATCCTTATGCGCGGGTCGAGGAGGATGGTTGGCTGCTGACCTCGGGCCGGCCGGGCAGCGATGTCGAGATCGTCTCTCGACACCCGGGCGACCGGCTGGATTTCCTCGTGCGCTCGCCGAGCGAGGACGTCGAGCTCGTGGTCTCCGACTGGCGCTCGCGAGCGGTCTATCCGGTCCGCAAGACGGAGACCGGCCGAGGTCGGCTGGTCGCCGTCGAGACCTCTCCACCTTGGCGCCGACATCCGTTCTGGTGGGTCTGGTACGAGCCTTACGACGCCCGTCTCCTGCGGCTGTCAATCCGCGCGGCGACCCAGACCGAGGTCGAGCTGCGCTACCTCGGAACCACCATGAGAGGAATGTTCGACGCCAAGGTCCACAAGGCCGACATCCCGCAGCAAGCGGCCGCCGGCGGCGAAGCGACGCTCCATTTGCGGGTGCGCAACATGAGCCACTACCCGTGGTACCGCGATGGCGTGGTGCCGGTCGGCTTCGTCTACGGTTTGACGGCTCAGGGCGAAGCGGCGCCAGCCGTCGAGCCCTCGAGGATCCCGCTCCCGCACGACGTCGTTTCGGGCGACCCCGTCGACCTCGAGGCGCCGATCCGGTGGCCCGACCAGCCCGGCATCTACCAGTTCGTCTTCGACCTCCAATACGGTGATCTCGCGAGCTTCGCGGAGAGGACCGGAAGCCCCCTGATTGCCGCGGAGGTCGTCGTCGAGCGACGTCCCTTAAACTAGAGACTGCTGAACGAGAGACAGCGAGGACCCGATGGCAAGGAAGATGTACTCGAAAGTCGTGTGGCCCGGATTCTCCAAGACTCCGTTGCCGCGTCACGTCGCGCAGATCGGTCGCAACGACCCCTGCCCCTGCGGCAGCGGCAAGAAGTACAAGCGCTGTCACGAGCGCGAGGGATCCGCGTTCCTCAAGAAGCTCGCGCGCGAGCACGACAAGGAAGAGACGAAGAAGCTCAAGGCACGGCTCAAGGCGGAGGGTGTTCCCTGGTACAAGCGACTGCTCATCGGGCGCTGAGCCGGATGCAGTCGAATCGGGGCATCGCTCGGTGAAGAGCGGGGCGCGCGCGACCGGTCGGCGGCTCGCTGGCCTGGCCGCCGTCGGCCTCGCTGCGTTCCAGGTCGCCGCCTGTGACGGGGCGATCGAGCCGTCGGACCTTGACTGGTTGGCGGAGTTCGATCCTTGGGTGATCGGCGTGATCGCGGCGGCGCTGGTGTTGGGCTCGATCCTGCTGTTCCGGCGCCGGCGCCCGCAACCCGGGGAGCCTGATCCCGCTTCGATGCCGGCGACCGCCATCCAGGAGTCGATCTCCCAGAGTCAGAGCAAGCGGATGTCCCCCGGATGCATGGCGGGTATCTTCGGAGTGTTCCTGCTGTTCGGGGTCGGGTTTTCGCTGTTCTTCGTCGTTCCGGCTTTCCAGAACTTGCAGGCGCGGTCTTGGGCTCCGGTCGAATGCGAGATCCTCGAGAGCCGGGTCGAGAGCGGCTCGGGCGACGGCGATACCTACTCGGTCGAGGTGCGCTACCGATACCGCTGGGAAGGGGCAGAGTACGAGAGCGATCGCCACGACTTCCTGGGTGGTGCGTCGAGCGGAAGGTCCGCCAAACAAGAGGTCGTCGACGGTCTGCCGCAAGGCTCGACGACCACCTGTTGGGTCGACCCGGAAGAGCCGAGCGAAGCGGTGCTCTACCGAGGCTGGTCGTGGCCTTACCTGTTCGTGCTGCTGCCGCTCGTCTTCGTTTTGATCGGGATCAGTGGTGTCGTTTGGTCTTTGACGAGGGCGCGGGCGTTGAAGGCCGGCGCTTCGGGAACCGGACAGGCGCTCGCCACGCCCGAGGGGGGTGTCGGCTCCTTTCGTTCGATCGAGCTTCCGGTCATCCCCGAAGTCCAGGCCGGACCGGTGGAGCTCGAGGAAGCGCAAAGCCCTCTTGGCAAGCTGGGAGCCATTGTCTTCTTTGCGGTCTTCTGGAACGGAATCGTCGGGGTGTTCCTGTGGGTGGGCTATTCCGAGTGGAAGGAGACCGGCGAGTTCTCCGGCTGCCTCGCGCTCTTCCTCGTGCCGTTCGTCCTGGTCGGCATCCTGCTCCTCGTGAGCGTCCCCTACCAGATTCTGGCGCTCGCGAATCCACGCCCGAAGCTGATCGTCGGCGAAGGCGGAGTTCCACTCGGCGGATCGACTTCGCTGCAATGGAGCTTTCGAGGCGCGAGCTCACGGCTGAGGGATCTGAAGATCTACCTCGAGGGGTCCGAGAGTGCCACCTACCGCCGGGGCACCGACACCCATACCGCCACCCGCGTCTTTGCCAGGGTCGACATCACGAGAATCGAAGGAGGCATGATGGTCAAGAGCGGTGGTGCGACGGTGCGGGTTCCTGCGGAGACCATGCATTCGTTCTCGGCGAAGAGGAACGAGGTCGAATGGAAGATCCACCTCGAAGCGTCGATCACGCACTGGCCGGACGTGATCACCGAGTTCCCGTTCGTGGTCTTGCCCCCGCAAGAGAGAGACGACAGATGGGAGAGCTGAGAGTCGACCTCGACGGTGAGCGGACCGTCTTTCGACCGGGCGAGCGGATTCGAGGCACCGCCTCCTGGCGGCTCGACGAGCCGCCGGAGGAGTTCGAGCTACGCCTCTTCTGGTTCACCGAAGGCAAGGGCGACCAGGATGTCGGCGTCGTCGAGACCCAGGCGCTCGGTGCCGCGGGAACGTTTGGCGAATTGGAGTTCGATTTCACCGCTCCCGAGGCTCCGCTCTCCTTCTCGGGCCAGCTCATCACCCTGATCTGGGCGGTCGAGCTGGTCGCCAATCCCGGCGGGTTGGCCGGTCGTCGCAACCTCGTCATCGCGTACGGCGATCGCGAGATCGACATCCGAGCCGACCCACCCGAGGTCCCCTGAACGATGCGCGCCGCCGACAACCCGTTTCGCGCGACCCGCGTCGATGCCCTCGACTACCGGGCGCCGGGCTTCGAATGGAGGGCCCTGCTCGAGCGCCTCGACGGTCTCGGAGGCCGGGGCGTGGTGCTGGGTCCCCGAGGCTCGGGCAAGAGCACCCTGCTCCGCGGCTTGGAGGAGCGTCTTCGCGATCGCGGGCACGAAGTCCGCCGACTGCGCCCCGATCCGGATGATGCGTTGATTGCGCAGCGACAGCTCGATCGCTTCACGTCGGCTCTCTCGCCGACGACGGCTCTGCTGCTGGACGGCGCCGATCGAGTCGGGTGGCGGGAGTGGCGTCGCCTCTGCCTCGCGGCTCGCCCGCTCCCGGTGCTCGTCGTCACGACCCATCGCCGCGGCCGCCTGCCGACGCTGCATCGGTGCTCGACGAGCGCGGAGATCCTCACCGAGCTGCTCGCCGAGCTCGACGGCGGTCGACACGATCCGCTGGAGGTGCGAGCGCTATTCCGGCAGCACCGCGGCAATCTCCGGACCGCGCTACGACAGTTCTACGACCGCGCGGCGCGGGGAGTTCCGGCGGCCGACGGACGGGGCGGGGAATAGGCGCGTGTTCAGCTCTCACGCGATCGAGCACGAGGGTCGCCGCATCGGCTTCGAAGAGGGTGGCCAAGGGGAGGCTCTGGTGATGACCCACAGCTTCCTCTGCTCGCGTCGGATGTGGGAGGCCCAGGCCGTCGAGCTCGCCCGCGACTATCGGGTGATCAACGTGGACGTGCGCGGCCACGGCGAGTCGGAGCTCGGTGGCGGCACCTTCACCATCGACGACCTCGCCGCCGACGTCTTGGCGGTGCTCGACGCGGTCGGGATCGAGCGGGCGGCGTGGGTCGGCCTTTCGATCGGTGGCATGCTCTCCCTGCGCGCGGCGCTCCGGGCCCCCGAGCAGGTGGCCGGCCTCGTGCTCGCCGACAGTGGCGGAGACCGGGATCCGTGGGTCAAGCGGACCCGCTACCGCCTGATGGCGACCGGTGCGCGCTGGCTCGGCATCGGGCCGTTCTTGCCGGCGGTGACCAAACTGATGTTCGGGGCAACGGCGATTCTCGAGCAGCCGGCCCTCGTCGACTCCTGGACAGCGGAGTTCCGGAGCGTTCCGATGGCGACGATCCTGGCGGGCGTCGACACCCTGTGCCGAAGGCGATCGGTGCTTCATCGACTCGGCGAGGTCTCGGCACCCGCGCTGGTGCTCGTCGGTGCGGAAGACCTCGCCCAGCCGCCCGAGCGCTCGCGGATGCTGGCTGACGCACTCCCCAACGCGGTGCTCGAGGTGATCCCCGCGGCCGGGCATCTGAGCGCCGTCGAGCAGCCACTCGCCGTGACCGAGGCGATCCGCCGTTTTCTCGCTTCGCTCGGGGAGGGCTAGCGTGTCGTGAGCATGGCCGGTCTCGGCAATTGCGCCGGCCGAATCTCGTGAGGGCCGCCCGGGCCCTCAGCGACGGCGGCGTCAGCCGCCGCCCGAGCGTCGACTCGGGGCTCTCATCGCCGACGGTGACCCACCGACCACCACCGCCAGGTTGGCGGCGGCGATCGAGGCACGCTCGCTCATCGATCCCCACAAGCCACGCTGCTCGGAGATGGCCTGGTTCTCGAGGTCGCGGTAGTAGGCCGAATTGGCACAGGTTCCCGTTCGCAGGAGTCCCAACCCACTGGCGATGACCTTGGCGGTGTAGTCGCGACCGCTCGCCAAGGCGACGTGGACGATCCGGTGGTCCTCTCCGTCGCGCAGCGGCGGGTCGTGCTCGCTGACGCAGATCTCGTCGCCCGGTTTGACGTCGAGCTCGATCGCGCTGATCGTGGCGCGCCCGAACCAACCGAGCTGCGGATAGCGGTGATGGGTCTCCGGCGCGTCGAGACAGGCCAGATGGACGGTCTCGCGCAGCTCTCCGGTGCGGATCTCCATCGTCTCGCTGCCGCTGAGACCGAGGAGGCGGGCCGGCGTGCAAGGTTGCGAGGAGCCAGGCTCTTGCACAGGCGCGTCGTCGACGTCGGCCTGCGGGGGCGGCTTGCGGCGCCCGCCCAGCTGCCAGGTAATCATGGCGCTCGTCGCGAGATCGACTTCATCGTGGGGTACCGAAACGAGGGTCCCTCCGAGCTGGGTGAAGATCACCTGGCCGTGGCGCTCGCTCCAGCCGCCCTCGACCGCTTCGAGTCCGCCTCCGACGTAGACCAGCCACTCGTCGCTCCCGAGCAGCGGTATCGCGAGCAAAACGGCGAGGGTCCCGCACGCGAAGATGGGTAGCCGTCGCGCCATCGCGTCCCTAGACTATCGTGCTGCCGATCTCAGCCGGGCGGCGCCGAGCCACCCAGGCAATAGAGATGATCGGCGGTCCGCAGGTAGATCCGGCCGTCGGCCACCGCCAGCGACGAGAGGGTGTACTCGTCGATCGAGTTCTCGGCGAGCACGGCGAACTCCGCTCCGGCGGCCAGCACCGTCGTCGTGCCGCTCTCGCCGGTCGCGTAGAGCCGGCCGGCGGCGACCACGGGCGACGAGCTGTAGGTGTCGGGCTTGATGCGCTCGGGGCCCCACACCACGTCTCCGGTCCGGCGATCGAGACAGAAGACGATGCCACGATCTTTGACCACGAAGACGTAATCGTCGGTCACTACCGGGGTCGGAACGTCAGGGCCGTCGTCGCTCGACCAGCGGACGGTGGGTGGTCCGGAGTCGGGGGCCTCGATCGCCAGCATCGGCTTGACTCGTGACGGTACGAGGATCAGGTCGCCGTCGACGATCGGCGAGGCGACGATCCGTTGCATCGGGTTGCGGGTGGGGTTGAGGCCGCCGAGGCGCCAGAGCTCCTCGCCGCCGCCGAGGTCGTGGCCGGTGACGTAGTCGCCGCCCGAAACGACTAGCTCGGTGCCGCCGGCGCGGTGGAGGAGCGCCGGTGTCGTATAGGCGTCGGGCGCCTCCCGCGGGGCATCGGTCGGCCGCTCGACGCGCCAGCGAGTCTCGCCGGTCGCCGCGTCGATCGCCATCACGTAGGAGGGATCGTCGGTATGGAAACCGTGGAGCACCTGAACGTAGAGCGTCCCTTCGTGCAGCAACGGCGACGACGAGTAGCCGTGGAGGATCCCGAACTTGCCGTAGTCGGCCTGGAGGTCGCGACGCCAGCGCCGGTTGCCGTCGAAGTCGAGGGCGGTGAGCACGCCGGTGCCGGTCATCACCCAGACCTGCTCACCGTCGGTCACCGGCGATGGGGAGGACATGTTGCCCTTGCGCTTCGCTTCGTCGCGATCGTCGAGCTCGCGTTTCCACAAGACCTCGCCGTCGGCGAGAGCCACGCTCCACAAGTAGAGCTTGCCGTTCTCCGCGACGTGGACGAACACCCGATCGCCGGCGAGGATCGGCGTCGCGCCGCTCAGACCCGGAAGGGGGAGCTTCCAGACGACGTTGGACGAAGCGTCCCAACGCAGAGGGACGGCCCCATCGAGACTGACGCCGTTGCGGTCGGGGCCTCGCCAGTGCGGCCAGTCGGCAGCGATCGCGAAAGAGGCAGAGAACGAGAAGAGGAGAGCGAGAACCGCTGAGCGACGAGTCATTGTGAGCCTCCGAGGACTAGTTGCCTTGAATCCGAGAGTCAACCGTGCCGGTATTATCGCCCCATGAAGCGAAATTCCGTCCGCTGGTGGCCGCTGGTCGCGATCGCCATCCTCTGGTTGGGTGCGCTCGCCTGGATCTGGTCGAGCGCCGAGCTCACCGGTCAGGACCGGGTCACGCGAGCGCTCGGCACGGTCGTCCTGGCGGTGCTGCTCGGGCTCGTCTGGCTGCTCGCCTTGAGCCGGCTGCCGTGGCGGCGCCGGCTCCTCGGGTTCGGCGTCGTGTTGGCGGTCGGCGTGGCGCTCGGCTGGAGCGTGCGGATTCGCGGAGTGAGCGGCAATCTCGTGCCGATCTTCGAATGGCGCTGGTCGGGCGGTGGAGCGCAGGTGCGCGGTGGCGGTGGCTCAGAGACCGGATCGCTGATCGGCCCGCTCACGGACTATCCGCAGTTTCTTGGTCCCGACCGCGACGCGACCGTCGACGGACCGCTGTTGGCGCGCGGCTGGAACGAGCGGCCGCGCGAGGTCTGGCGGCAGCCGATCGGCGAAGGTTGGTCCGCGTTTGCCGTCGCCGGCACCCTCGCCGTGACCCAGGAGCAGCGTGGCGATCGCGAGGTGGTCTCGGCGTGGGATCTCGCCAGCGGCGTTCGCGTCTGGGAGCACGAGGACTCGGCACGCTACGAGACGACGATCGCGGGCGTCGGACCGCGGGCGACACCGACGATCGTCGACGGCACCGTCTTCACCATGGGAGCGAAGGGTCGATTGAACGCGCTCGAGCTCGCCGGCGGTACGCTGCTGTGGACCCACGACCTCGTCGAGGAGTTCGGTGCAGCGACCCCGGACTGGGGTCGCAGCGGCTCGCCGCTCGTCGTCGACGGCCTGGTCGTCACGGCCGTTGGGGGCGGACTCGGTGACGCTTCGTTGATGGCCTTTGAAGCGGCGTCTGGCGTGCCGGTCTGGCAGGCGGGACGCGACGGCATCAGCTACTCGTCACCGCAGGTAGCGACGCTCGCCGGTCGCCGGCAGATCGTGATCTTCAACCGCGGTTCGATCTCCGGTCACGACGTCGCGACCGGGCGTGAGCTATGGAGCTATCCCTGGTCGAGCGGTCAGCCCAACGTCGCCATGCCGCTGCCGCTCGGCGCCGCTCGACTGCTCGTCTCGAGCGGCTACGGCGCGGGCAGCAAGCTGCTCGAGTTGTCAGCCGCCGGGGAAGGCCTGGAGGTCCAACTGATCTGGGAGAGCACGCGGCTCAAAGCCAAGTTCACCAACGTCGTGGAACACGCGGGTTACGTCTACGGCCTCGACGACGGGGTGCTCGTCTGCCTCGACCCCGAGACCGGCGAGCGCTGCTGGAAGCGCGGACGTTACGGCCACGGCCAGGTGATCCTGGTGGGGGATCTGCTGCTTCTGACGACCGAGAAGGGCGACGTCGTGCTCGTCGAGCCGAACCCCGAGGAGCATCGCGAGCTCGCGCGCTTCACCGCCTTCGACGGCAAGAGCTGGAACCCGCCGGCGCTCGTGGGACGCTATCTGCTGCTGCGCAATCATCGCGAGGCGGCGCTCTACGAGCTACCGGTGATCGCCGGCTGACCCATTGAGGCCAACCGTCGAGTGGAGCGACCTTTGCGCAGGCCGAGGCGGTTGATTCGATCAACGCTATCGCCTCTACTCTCCATCGAAGAGGATGGCTCTCCATCGAAGAGGGTGGCTCCTCAGAAGGGAACCTCCTACGGTACCGTGCTGGACCAGGCGCTGGTGTCTCCCGACTCGAAGCCGTCGGCGAAGATGAGCGTCGGGCACGACTGAACCTCCACGTCGTCCACGTACCATCCCTCCTTGCTCAGGGCCGTCTCGACGTCGGTGGCGAGGCGGAAGCGGAAGCGGACTGTCGCGCCGGCGAAGGCGTCGAGGTCGACAATCGAAGCGAGCCAGTCCTGCGGATCGCCGCACCAGGCGTTGTCGCCACCAATGGGATTACCGCAGCAGTTAGTGACCTCTCCGTCGTACGGGTCGGTCAGCAGCTCGGTCTCGAGACGTGTCCAGTTGGCACCATCATCGGTCGAGATCTCGACCACGGCACCGTCGAAGCATTCGTCGATCAGGGACTCGATCTGCTGCCAATTCCAGAACTTCAAGGTCAGCGGTGCCTCGTCGAGTGGCAGGATCACGGCCGGCGAGACCAGGTACTGGTCGCTGATCGATGAGACGTCCTCGGCCCAGAACGCGTTCACCCCGCTGTGGGTGCGAGTGTTCGAGAGCTGCCAGGTGTCGCCGTTCCCCGAGTGGGTCCAGCCGAACCCTCCGCTCTCGAGGTCGTCGAAGAAGACCTCGTTGCGCGGCGATCCGAAGGCGCAGTCGCCGGGCGCCGACTCGGTGATGAAGTCGAAAGTCGCGGAGTCGGCGCCGACCCCGCAGGCGTTCTCGGCCCGCACTCGCCAGTAATAGCGGATGTTGGTGTCGAGATCGTCGTCCGGGACCCAGGTCGGTCGCTCGAGCCCTGAGGCGCTGGCCACGATGTTGGTGAAGGCGGCGTCGGTGGCGGTCTCGACGGTGTAGCTCGCAGCCTGGGCTACGGCGCTCCACTCGAAGGTGGGGCGCGTCGTCTGAGTGGTGGCACCATCGTGCGGCAGCAGCAAGTTGGGCACCCCCGGGAACTGATCGAACAGGTCGAGAGTCGACGTCACGCCGTGGGCGATGCCCGACGGCGAGGAGGTGCCGGTGACCAAGATGGGGTAGCTGCCCGCGGCGGCCGCCCCCGTATCGGAGATCGTGAGGGTGCTGGTCCCCGGCGGCGTCACCGGGTTGGTGCCGAACGCGGTGGAGGTACCGGCCGGGTTGCCGCTCGCCGCCAGGGTCACCGGTTCGCTAAAGCCCTGGAACTGCAGCACGTCGAGGTCGTAGGCGGCGTCGTCCGGCGCGCAGATCTCCCGCGTCGAAGGGGTCGCGAGGATCAGGAAGTCGTTGCTTACCGTCGTCAGCTCGAACCAGACGTCCGGGTCGTTGTGCCCGTTCTGTATGTTCCGGTCGTCGGACCATTGCAGCAGCCCGACGAAGCCGTCCTGCTGGGCGATCTGGTCGTAGTCGCCGTGGTAGCAGGTGGAGAGCTCGGGATCGAGGTAGATGGGGGTCGAGACGTCGCTTACCCGTTCGTTGGCCAGCCACGTCGCGCCGCCGTCGGGCGACACCGTCTTGAAAGTGTCCTGCAGCGAGTTGGCCGGGTCGAGCCGCCGGTCGTACCAGGTCGCTACCACGATGTTCTCCGGGCTGACGCTGAGTGTCGGGAAGTACTGGTCGGAGAGCGTGGCGTCGTCGTTGAGCCTGACCTCCGGGCCCCAGGTAGCGCCGTTGTCGACCGATTTGCGGTAGAAGACGTCCACTACGTCGCCGACGTCGAAGCCGTCGGGGTCGTAGCTGTAGACCACGTGCAGCGCACCGTCGGGGCCCACGTCGAGCTGGGGCGAGGGCAGGTAGCGGATGTCCTCGTTGAGCGCCGGCCGGAAGCAGTCGGCGGTGGCGGCGCTGTCGCGCGGGTTGACCTCGCCCGTCATCGGGTTGGTCACCCGGCTCCAGAACACGCCGCCGTTGGTGGAGCGCGCGATCTCGATGTCGATCGGACCGCTGGGGAAGGGGTTCCAGCGCAGCCAGCCGATGTAGACGTCGCCGTTGGGTGCCACCGTGGGCCACGCGCCCTGGACGTCGACGCCGAAGTCCGACAGCGGCACCTGCTCTGACCAGTTCAACCCGCCGTCGGTCGAGTGCTTCTCGTAGATCCGGTCGAAGCTGCCGAAGTCGGTCAACGTCAAGTACATGCGGCCGAAGAAGGGACTCGCCGGGTTGTTGTCGACCGCCATCAGCTCCTTGTCGTCGTTGTCGAAACCGGTCTGGGTGACGAAGGTGAAGGTCAGGCAATCGTTGTTCGAGCGCCAGATACCCACGCCGCCGGAGCGCACGAGGGCGTAATAGAACTTGCCGTCGGCACGCCGCCAGACCATGCTCGGGTCG
>CALZKB010000010.1 GCA_945787575.1 Thermoanaerobaculia bacterium
GTCGCGCGGCTACGACGTCGATCTCAACGGCTATGAACAGGGCGGGGGATCGATTCGAATCCACGACCGCGAGATGCAGCAGCGCTGCTTCGAGCTGCTCGGGATCTCCCCGAAAGAGGCGGAGGAGCGCTTCGGCTTCCTGCTCGAGGCGCTGCGGTACGGAGCGCCTCCACACGGTGGGATCGCCCTCGGACTCGACCGCATCGTCATGCTGCTGGCAGGCGCCGACTCCCTTCGCGACGTCATCGCTTTCCCCAAGACGACGTCGGCGACCGACCTGATGATGGAGGCGCCATCCGCCGTCGAGCGTGGTCAGCTCGACGACCTGGGGCTGGCGATTGCCGAGACTGATCGTGAGTAGGCCTTGACCGCGGTCGAGCGCTCCGAGCTTCGCCACGAACACGGCGCCACCGACTTGGTGGTGGGCGCGGAGTCGCGCACCGTCGTCGACGAGCTTGGTGCATGGGTGCGCGACCGTAACGTCTGTGTCGTGACGTCCGAGAAGCTCTGGCACCTGCACGGTTCGAGAGCCCTCCGACCCCTGCAGGCAGCGGCCGCCGGCTGGCTGAGAATCGAGGTCGCGGACGGCGAGGAGGCCAAATCTCTGGCGACCGCCGAGACCGCCTGGAGTCGGATGCTCGAGGCCGGGATTCGTCGTGACAGTCGGGTGATCGCCTTCGGTGGCGGCTCGATCGGCGATCTAGCGGGTTTTGTCGCCGGCACCTACATGCGAGGCCTGGATCTCGTGCAGCTGCCGACGACTCTGCTGGCGCAGGTCGATGCCGCCGTCGGCGGCAAGACGGCGGTCAACTGCGGTGGGGTCAAGAACTCGGTGGGGGTCTTTCACCACCCGGCCAAGGTCGTCTCGGTCACCGGCTATCTGTCGACCCTCCCAGATCGGCAGCTGCGGTCCGGGTTGGTGGAGGTGGTCAAGATGGCGTCGCTGCTCGATTTGGAGCTTCTCGAGCTCGTCGAGCGCGACCTCGATCTCTTGCTCGCGCCGGAGGCCACGGCCGCGGCGTGGGTGCCGATCGTCATCCGGGCACAGCGGGCCAAGGCGGGTGTCGTGCAGCGGGATCCTCGAGAGGCGGGCGAGCGTCGGGTGCTGAACTTTGGGCACACGCTGGGCCATGCCATCGAGGTCGCGGTCGGACCCGAGAGGGTGACCCACGGAGAGGCCGTGGACCTCGGAATCCGGTTCGCCCTCGAGCTGGCGAGTCGAAGAGGGCTCGACGGCGAGTTCCGAGGTCGGATCGAAGCGCTGCTCGACCGGCTCGGCAGTCGACCGCTGCCGCCCGTCGATTCCGACACCTTGCTCGAGCTACTCTCCCACGACAAGAAGGCGATGCGACACGGGATCGTCTGGGTGTTGCCGACCGGTCCCGGCTCGTGGCGGGCGGAGGTGGTCGATTCCGCCGAGATCCGCGGCGTTCTCGAGCGCTTTGTGGCGCGGCGCCGCGCTACTTGCTAGTGTGGACCCGGAAACCGGGGCTTCGGGTGGGACCGAGACGATGAGCTTTCTGGGCAACATTACGAGACGGTGGCCCCTCAGCCGCCTGATGTTCGTCGTGCTGGTGGCGGTCGGCATCGTGCCGCTCGCACTGAGCAGCGTCCTTCTGATGCAGCAGAATCGGGCGATTTTCGAAACGCAGGAGCGGAGCTATCTGACCCGCGCCGCCGAGACTCTGTCGATCGAGCTGTCGAGCTATCTCTCTTCGACGCGCCGCCAGCTCCAGCAACTAGGTGGAGCGGTGCTCGCGGCGCCGACCGAGGTCGAGGTGGAGTCGAAGCTGCGCGCAGAATGGCTCTCCGATTACCTCGAGGACTTCCTGATCTCGAACCCCAACGTGCTCGCGCTGCGGGTCCTGAGCGGACAGGGCAACGGTCCGTACATCGCTCCCGAAGATCTGTCGCCCGCCGTCCGGGTGGCGATGGACGCCTCCTTTCAGGCGGCGATCGATGCGGGCGGGCTGCACTACAGGTTCGTCGTCGCACCCGAGACCGGGGAGCCGTTGACGGTGCTGGCCGTCCCGATCTTCGGCGCGGCGGGTATCCCCGAGGTTTTCGTTCAGGCCGCAGTTCAGCTGCGGCCGATGGAGACCCTCTTCCGGCAGGAGGGACAAGGTGACGCCGGCGTCTTCCTGATTCAACGTGACGGCGACATGTTGTGGTGGGGAGCGGCGGAGCCTGACACCGTTCAATCGCTGGCTTCGTCCCGCCTGGTCCGGGACTTCGTCGATTCGCCGCTGTCGATGACTCAGGAGTACTCGATTCGCTCCGGTGGGGAGGAGGTCCAGACGCTCGGCCGGGCCAGCCCTGTGCCGGAGACCGGCTGGGGCGTCATCGTCCAGAAACCAGCCGCAGCCGCGTACACCTCGGTGCGGGAGATGATCGGGAGGACGGCGCTCTCGACGGGTGTCCTCGTCGGGCTCGCGTTCATCCTCGCCGGCTGGCTCTCTCGCCAGTTCGGCCGACCGATCCAACGGCTGAGCGACGGTGCCGCCGAAATGGCGTCGGGGAACTTCGGGAGCCGTCTCACCGGCAGCGATCTCGGCGTCGAGCTCAACGAGCTGGCCGACAACTTTAACCGAATGAGCGGTTATGTCGAGGAGTACGTAGGGCAGCTCCAGGCCGCGGCTCGAGTCAACCGCGAGCTGTTCATCGGCGTGTTGAAGGCGTTCACCGCCGCGATCGACGCCAAGGACCCGTACACCCGAGGCCACTCCGCTCGGGTCGCGCAGTACAGCCGATCGATCGCGCTTCACATGGGACTGGGTCGCGAACAGCAGGAGCAGGTGTGGGTCGGTGGCGTGATCCACGACGTCGGCAAGATCGGGATCGAGGATCGAATTCTCCGGAAGGGGACGACCCTGTCGCGCGAGGAGTTCGAGCAGATGAAGCTCCACACCGTGATCGGCGCCAAGATCATGAGTCGAATCGAGCAGCTGCACGACGTCATCCCGGTGATTCGATCGCATCACGAATCGCTGGACGGCAGCGGCTACCCGGACGGCCTGATCGGGGATCGCATTCCGATGACCGTCCGGATCGTGACCTTGGCGGATACCCTCGATGCCATCACCACCGATCGGCCGTACCAACGAGGTTGCTCGGCGGAGGAAGCGCTCACCCGAATCCGTGAGCTGACGGGAGACCGTTTCGCCCCCGACGTCGTCGAGGGTTTCTTCAAGGCCTACGAAGCGGGTGACATCGAGCTCGAAGAGCGCCCTATCGAAGCCCCGGCGCCCGCACCGTTGGACGTCAGCATCAGCCACTGACGGCGCCTCCGACCCCGGTCGACGACCGCGACCGGCGGCTGGCCAGGGGCTGGTAGCATCGGCGGTCTGATGACCGACGACCGTCTTCAAATCGCCCCCGAGGCGAAGCAGCGCAGTCGGGAGAAGTCCTCTTTCTGGGGCAAGCTCAAGCGCGGCCTGTCGATGACCCATACCGAGGTCTTGGAGCGGGTCGATGCCGCTATGTCGGGACGAGCGGTGGTGGACGAGGAGGCGCTCGAGGTTCTGGAAGAAGCGCTGATCGGAGCCGACATCGGAGTTGCGACGGCACTCGAGCTCGTCGACGAGGTCCGCAGGGGAGCGCGGCCCAACGAAGCTGCCGACCCGCTGCGCCTGCGCGAGAGACTGGTCGACGAGATGTCGATTCTGCTGCTCGACGCTCCGATGCCTTCACCCAGGGTGGAGGGACCGATGGTGACTCTGTTGGTCGGAGTAAACGGCGTGGGAAAGACGACGACCGCTGCCAAGCTCGCCGGACGGGCCCGCGACAGAGGCGAACGAGTGCTGCTGGCGGCCGCCGACACCTTTCGCGCGGCGGCGGTGGAGCAGCTGAGTCTGTGGGCGGACCGGCTCGGGGTGGAGATCGTCAAGCAAGGGCACGGCGCCGATCCCGCGGCGGTCGTTTTCGACGCGCTGCAGTCGGCCAAGGCTCGCGGCATCGACCACGTCATCGTCGACACCGCCGGTCGCCTCCACACCAAGGACAATCTGATGGCCGAGCTCGCCAAGATCAAGCGGGTGATCGATCGTGAATCCTCCGGTTGGCAACAGCGGCGCCTGCTCGTGCTGGACGCGACGACCGGACAGAACGCGGTGAGTCAGGCTCGCGAGTTCGCCAACATCGTCGACCTCGACGGCGTGATCCTGGCCAAGCTCGACGGCACTGCCAAGGGAGGAGTTGCCGTCGCGATCGCTCGCGAGCTGCGACTGCCGATCGTCTATCTGGGTGTCGGTGAAGGGGTCGAGGACCTGGTGGAATACCGGCCCCGGGAGTTTGCCGCGGCGCTGCTTGGCTGACGATGGGCAAGAGCACTGCCAGCGAGGATCGGGCGAGAGACGAGGGAGCATCGTCGGCCGGAATTGGCCACCGGCGGGAGGAACCGGGCCGACTGTGGATCGCGCACGAGCCGGTCGCCTGGCCGAGCCCGGAGCAGCCGTGGACGAACTGGGCCCATCGCACCCTCGGCGGGTCGGGCGTTGGGGCTCTGCCGACGGTCGATTCGAGCTCGGTCGCCGGTCTCCTGTACGTGCCGCCGATCGAGCAGGACCTGGCTCGCGAGCGTGAGGCGTGGATCGAAGGGCTCGCCGCGGAGGGAGTGTCGCTGCTCGTCCAGCGATCGCCCGGCGATGGCGCCGCATCGGGGACCGGGGCGCTCGATCTCCTGCCATGGCTCTTGAGTGGGGAGCTTCGGGAGCTCGAGACGACCTGCGAGGTCGCCGTCTGGCCCCTGGTGGCGGGAATCAGCGACGATCCCGCTCTTTGGGAGACGGGACTCGCCACGCTGGCCGGGGTCGGAGTCACCTCGGTGGTCCCCGTCACCTTGGAGCTCGACGCCAAACAGCGTCGGATACTCGCCGGGTACACCGGCGAGGACGGGTATCAGGCGCTCTTCCATGGGCCGACTCCCGATGAACGAGCGCTCGCCCGACGGGCCACCTCCCACGGTTTCGGGGTCTTCGCGAGATACCCGAACTTCAGGGGATCGGCGCGCCACCGTTTTGCTCGCCTCGCCGCCTGCGAGCTGACTCACACCGGCGTACTGTGGCTGCGCGTGGGCCGCTCCGAGGTTGGCGGCCAGGAGATGCTGCGGGCCGCTCGTTTCTGTAAAGGCTCGCCGCACGATCTCGAAGCGCTGGCGCGGGAGGGCAACCTCGACATCGTCCCTTGGCTCACCACCGACGCCCGCCAGGTCATCGAGCATCTCGCCGCCGGTTGTCCTTCAGAGCTGCGACTGCGCCTCGAAGAGGAGTACCTCGCCGAGCCATGAGCGCCGACTTGCCAGCAGACCCGCGAGACCGTTTGTTGGGCCTCTACGTCCACTTTCCGTTCTGCCGCACTCGGTGCCGCTATTGCGACTTCTATCGCGTTGGCGAGAACGCCGGGAAGATTGCTCTCTTCCTCGCTGCTCTCGGGCGCGAGGTCGCAGCGGTACGCGGCGTCGAAGGTCGAGTCGTCGACTCCATCTTCCTCGGCGGAGGGACTCCCTCCCTGCTCACGCCCCGGCAAGTGACTGACGTCCTCGACGCGCTGGCGGCTCGTTTCGAGCTGTCCGCCGATTGCGAGATCTCGATCGAGTGCAATCCCTCGGACCTTTCGCTAGCACGTCTCGAGGCATATCGGGCGGCGGGCGTCGGACGCTTGAGCTTGGGTGTGCAGTCGTTCAACGACCGGGAGCTTCGCCTGTTGGGACGACGTCACGACGGCGATCGTGCGGCGGCGTGCATCGGATGGGCGCTGCAGGCCGGCTTCGAGCGGGTGAGCCTCGACCTGATGCTGGGCATCCCCGGTCAGAGCGCGGCCGGCTTCCGGAAGACCACCGAGCGGGCGCTCGAGCTCGAGACCGACCACCTCAGCGTCTATTTGCTGGAGGTTCATCGTGGCAACGAGATCGACGCGCTGCGGCGCCGCCGCCCGGGCCTCTTCCCTTCCGAGGCGGCGCAGTGCCGCCGCTACGAGTGGCTGGCCGAACGCTGCGCGACGGCCGGCTTCGAGCACTACGAGATCTCGAACTTCGCTCGCTCCGGAGCACGCAGTCGGCACAACCTCAAGTACTGGCGATGCGACGACTACATCGGGTTCGGCCCGTCGGCCCACTCCTGTATGGGGGAGCGCCGCTGGTCGCGGCCGCGCGACCTCGGCGGCTACCTCGCGGACCCAACGATCGAGGTCACCGAGGAGTCGAACCCCGCCGAGGAGCGCATCTTCCTCGGCTTGCGACTTTCGGACGGCGTAGCGGTCGAGGAGCTCGCCAAGCAGCTCGGGCTGAGCGCCGATCGCTGCCTGTCCCGGTTGTCCCGCCTGGAGGATTACCTGGAGCTCATCGAGGATCGAGTCCGCTTCACGATCCGCGGTTTTCTGGTCTCCAACGCGGTGCTCGCGGAAATTCTCGACTGGCAAGAGGCGATCGCGTGAACGCTTCCGCCGCCGTCGATCTCCGCTCGGACACCGTGACCCGGCCGACCGACAGCATGCGGCGGGCGATGGCTACGGCCGAGGTCGGGGACGACACGTTCGGTGAGGATCCGACCGTGCGCCGCCTCGAGGAGATGGCCGCCGAGCTGCTCGGCACCGAAGCCGCACTCTTTGTACCGAGCGGGATCATGGGTAACGAGATCGCCCTTCACCTGTTGGCCCCGGCCGGCAGCGAGGTGGTGTGCGGAGCGGAAAGCCATCTCATCGAGTGGGAGATGGCCGCCATGGCGGTGCTCTCCGGCCTTCTGCCCAGAGCGATCGCGACGGTCGATGGCCTGATGGACCCAAGAGGAGTCGAGCGTGGCATCAATCGCGACGAGCGCTACCGCACGCCGACGGGGCTGCTCTCCGTCGAGAACACGGTAAACATGGCCGGGGGGAGAGTCTACGATGGCGCGCGGTTGAAGGCGCTGCTCGATGTGGCCCGTCGCCACGGACTTCCGGCACATCTCGATGGCGCCCGGCTATTCAACGCGGCCGTCGCTCTCGACGTCGACGTTCGTGAATTGAGCCGGGGCT
Organism: Thermoanaerobaculia bacterium; assembly: GCA_945787575.1. Lineage (GTDB taxonomy): Bacteria > Acidobacteriota > Thermoanaerobaculia > Multivoradales > JAHEKO01 > CALZKB01. The sequence continues at coordinate 7,009 of CALZKB010000010.1, forward strand.
TCGATGCGACTCTCGTCTGCCTTTCCAAGGGGCTGGGCGCCCCCGTGGGCTCGATGCTCTGCGGCTCGCGAGAGTTCGTCGGAGAAGCGTGGAGGGTTCGCAGAATGCTCGGCGGCGGGATGCGGCAGGCAGGCGTCGTGGCGGCGGCGGGAATCGAAGCGCTCACCGAGGGTCCGGCCTACCTGGCAGCGGATCACGCACGCGCGCGGAAGCTGGGCGCGCAGCTGGCCGAGCGCCCCGACGTGGGAGTCGACCCGGAGGCCATCGAGACCAACATCGTCATCTTCGAAGTCGCCGACAGCGCCGCCTGGGTCGAGGCTCTCGCGGCCCGTCGGGTTCGGGCGGTCGCCATCGCTCCTGAGCGAGTGCGACTAGTCACCCACCGAGACTTCGACGACTTCGGTCTGGCCGTGGCACTGGACGCGATCGCCGAGATTCCGGCGGGTGTCCCGATCGAGCGCTGACCGCCGACCGAGATCGATCGGGTCAGGGAGTCGACAGGGATTCCCTGTCGGCGGTGGAGATCGCCGTCGCGCCGCGTCCGTCCGCGCCTGTTTCGTCGTTCCAGAAGTAGAGAGTCACGCGGGAGATCGACCCTTCCATCGGCCGCCTGTAGCGGAGGTCGGAAGAGTCGATCGCCACTTCGTCGGTAGCGACCGTTTCACCCTGCTCGTCGAGGAAGGCGAGAGCGGCGCGTCCGCCCACGGCGTCGGGGGGAAGGTCGGCACGAAGGACGAGCTGGCCGTCCGAAGACTCGTCACGCACGGCGACCACCGATCGGGGTGCGGCGACCGGCACGGCGGGATCTCCGAGCAGGTTGTAGAGATGGACCGCATCCGGCCGAGCGAGGGCGCGCTTGGCGAAGAGTAGCGCTTCACCCACGGTTCCTGGGCGTGAGAGGGCTTCGACGAGAAGCTCACTCAGCGCCCGCGGAGGAGCGTTTCTCCAGGAGGCACCGATGAAACCGATGGCGCCGCGGTCTGGAAGGCGCAAGAAGGCCTCTCCGATGGAATCGGCGCTCGGGTGATCGAACGGCGCCGAATAACAGGCCACGCTGAGCACGACCGGCAGCCGCACCGAGGGTTCCAGGCTGTCGAGCTCCTCGAGACCGAAAAGGTCGATTTGATCGGAGAGATCCGGTGGAGCCGTCCGCCAGATGAACCGGCCACCATGCCCGATGAAGTGGGTGAGCAGGGTGCCGTCATTGAGCGCCGTGAGGATCCGACCCCGGTCTTCGGTCGTCGCGATCTCGCCAGGCAGGATCAGCTGCGGATGGATCCCGGCGAGAGCGAAATCGGCCGCGAGAGTCCGGCTCCGATACTGATGGGAGGCGACGCCGCCGGTGATCCACAAGTGACGGCCGCGCCAGGGGCCGAGTGGTGCCTCTTCGATGTAGCGCCGCACCTTGGCAGTGATGGCGCTCACCTCCCCGGGCTCGACGACCGGTAGCCGGCCCAGCGCGAGATCCGGCAAGTCGTCGTCGCCTTCGACCATGACGAAGTAGGCGTCACTCGCCGCGTGTCCCTCGGAGGTGTGGTAGTTCCAGCTCGGGATCAGATTGCGGTTGTTGAGGAGCGCCTCGGCGTAGTCGGCGGTCTGCATCGTGCCGAAGCGCTCGCCGCGCCAACTCTCACGGCTTCCCCAGTTGGCGTAGTTGGCGTCATCCACCGTCGAATTCTTGGTGTCCCAACTGGCATCGCCGACCAGGAGCACGAAGCGGGGGGCGGGAGCCTCCCAGTTGTGGACGGCGTAAGAGATGAAATCGCGGATCGCATCCGGAGAGACGACACCGGCCCCGAACTCATCGTACACATCTTGAACGTCTAGAACTTCGACGGTGAGGCCGCGATCTCGATGCAACTGTCCGAGCTCCTCCGAGGCTTCGACCAACGAGGAATGCGCGATGATCAGGTAGTCGGCCTGCCTCTCGTAGGCTCGCAGATCGCTGGGGCGGTCGACGTCGATCGCGACCGGCTGCGGGCCACTCCCAATACCCTTCGCCGAACACCCCCACCTTCCCGGCCTCCTCCGGGGTGACCGTGAGCAAGCCGCCCTCTTGTCCGGGAGGGATCCACCACTGCACGTGGGGTTGAAGCAGTCGCGGGTCGACCTGGAACTCGGCCTCGACCCAGTCGATCATGACGACGTCGATGAGCCTCTCCTCCTCGTTCCTTTGAGGCACGACCTCGACCTCGATCCGCGCGAGATCCGAGGCCCCGCCCGCTCGCCGCAAGCCGGACCGCTTCGCGAGGTACGGAGCTTTGCCGTCCCAGGCGACGGTGCTCACCCGCAGGTCGTCGAACCTGATATCGATCTTGTGATCGGTGAGCCGCGCGCTCTCTTCGAAAACTGTGGAACCGGTCGAGAGGCCGCGGACGCCGATGCGAATGGTCCAAGGTCCGATGGCCCGCGCTCCTGGAACGTCGAGCTCGACGGCGAAGGGCTGCTTCGATCGATGACTGAGCTTGGCCCAGTACCAGAGCTCAGGGTCCTCGCGCGGCTCGATGTCCTTGGCCGCGAGCCGGATGAGGAGCTTGTCCTCCTCGAGGTGAATCCGGCGCTCCGGCTCGACGAGCGAAGCGCCCACCGCCCCGGCCGAAGCCGGCTCTCGATGGCGGTATCGACGCGCCCGTGTCGCGTCCCATTCGAGCCAGTAGACGTTGAGAGGAGAATGGGGGTGGTAGTAGGTCGTCCTGCCCGGGAGCACCGTGGCGACGAACTCGAAGAAGTCTCCGGGACCGAATTTGCCGTCGCCACCGTCGACCACCCTCAGTCTCACCAGGCGATCGGAATGGCGAAGCGCCAGCTCCCGGCTGTCGACTTCGGAGCCCTGCAGACCGGCCGCTTCGAGGTCTTCCCAGCTCACCCGGTGCACGCCGGCCGTCTCGGTGTAGAGCTTGACCGCCGGAAGATCGGACCCCAGCGCGGCGACCGGCAACAGAAGCAAGCCGCACACCATCGAACGAGCGCGTCTCATCGCGCGCGTAAGCTAGCACGGAGTCGCCCCGCGACCTCAGTTGTCGGGCGATTCTCGAGTTTCTCGATGAGCAGCTGCACCCGGTCGGGCGTGACCTGGCGCCCGACCTTACTTGGGAATGCGCGCGACCATGTCGATCTCGACGAGCGCTTTCTTGGGCAGGGCGGCGACCTGTACGGTCGAGCGCGCGGGGCGGTGGGAGCCCATGAAGTCGCCATAGAGTCGATTGAGGACCGCGAAGTCTCCGAGATCGACCAGGTAGATCGTGGCCTTCACGACGTCGGAAGGAGAGCACCCCCCTTCGGCGAGAACCGCCTTCAGATTGGCCAGTACCTGACGTGCCTGCCCCTCGAAGTCCTCCGCCACCATCTCACCGGAAGCGGGGCCGAGCGCCACCTGGCCGGAAGTGAAGAGCCAGTCGTCGACCGCGACGGCCTGTGAATAGGGACCGATCGCCACGGGTGCGTTCTCGGTGTAATGGAGCTTCATCCTTCCTCCTCCTGAATGACGCCGACGTAGGGCAGGTTGCGAAAACGCTCTGCGAGGTCGAGTCCGTAGCCGACGACGAACGCGTCGGCAATCTCGAAGCCGGTATAGCGAATCGGTACATCGATCTCTCGGGCAGGCACCTTGTCGAGAAGGGTGCACACGTCGACCGATCGGGCGCCATGTTCGGTCAGGACGTCGATGACCGCGGCGACGGAGTATCCGGAGTCGATGATGTCCTCGACGAGGAGAACCGGCCGGTCGCCGAAATCGATCTCCGGGCGGCGCTTGACCTCTAGGCGGCCGCGCACGGAGCCTCGGTAGCTCGAGACCTGCGCGAAGTCGATCTCGACCGGGACCCGCAGACGGCGGACGAGATCGGCGAGGAAGAACAGCGATCCCTTGAGGACGCCGACGCAGATCAGCGTATCGCTGGTCGTATGGTCGCGATCGATCTCGGCCGCCATCTCAGTCAGGCGAGTGTCGATTTCGGCCTGCGAGATGAGGACGTCTATCCGATCCTCGGTCATGTGGGTGCGTATGGTAGCAGCCTGCTGATGCGGAGATGAGCGCTCCCAGGCGAACGGCAATCGGGTATGGTTCGCAACGAAGCGGAGCACGATTCGATGAGTGAGCTGGAAAGCCAGATCGAGAACCGACGGCGCAAGCGCGCCGAGCTCGACGCAGCCGGCATCGACGCCTACCCGCCGGAGGCCGCCCACGACCTGGAACCGACCGGAGTTCGGGAACGATACGGTGGTCTGAGCGGCGAAGCGCTCGACCAGACGCCTGTCGAGCTCGCGGTTCCGGGGCGGGTGAGAGCGTTGCGCAGTCATGGCAAGACCGCCTTCATGGACCTGCACGACGGGCTCGACAAGTTGCAGGTCATGGTTCGCCGGCCACAACTGGACGAAGGCTCGGCGACGGTACTGGAGAATGCTGATCTCGGAGACTACGTCTGGGCGCGCGGCCGGATGATGCGAACCCGGACCGGCGAGCTCACCCTGCTGGCCGAGGAGCTGCGTATGCTCAGCAAGGCGCTCCGGCCGCTACCGGAGAAGTGGCATGGCCTCGCCGACGTCGAAGAGCGCTACCGGCGGCGTTATCTCGATCTGATCGTCAACCCCGAGACACGGGCAATCTTCGAGATGCGCGCGAAGTTCGTGCAAGGGTTGCGCAACGCCCTCAATGACCGGGGTTTTCTCGAGGTCGAGACCCCGATGATGCAGCCGCTTCCCGGCGGCGCCGTCGCCAGGCCGTTCGTGACCCACCACAACGCCCTCGACCTCGAGCTCTATCTCCGGGTGGCGCCCGAGCTCTACCTCAAGCGACTGCTCGTCGGCGGCCTCCATCGGGTCTACGAGATCAACCGCAACTTCCGAAACGAGGGGGTCTCGACCCAGCACAACCCCGAATTCACGATGCTCGAGTTCTACTGGGCCTACGTCGACTTCCGGCATTTGATGGACTTCACGGAGCAGACCCTCGCGGGGCTGACCGAGGAGGTCACCGGCGGCACCCAACTGCGCTGGAAGGGGCATGAGCTCGACCTGGCACCTCCTTGGAATCGGATGACGGTCGTCGAAGCAGCGAGCCACTACTCGGGAACGCCGATCGGACAGCTCGACAGCCTCGAGGGAATCGAGAATGCGCTCGCGGACGCCGGCCTCGAGCGACCGGCCAACCACGACTACGGTCACGCCCTGATGGCGCTCTTCGAAGCCACTGCCGAAGGCCACCTGCTGCAGCCGACGTTCATCACGCAGCTTCCGGTCGAAGTCTCTCCGCTGTCGAAGCAGAACCGAGAGGATCCGAAGTTCACGGATCGCTTCGAGCTCTACATCGGGGGGATGGAGATCGCCAACGCGTTCACCGAGTTGAACGATCCGGACGTGCAGGCGGCACGGTTCCGCCAGCAGCTCGCGGCGAGGGAGCAAGGCGACGCCGAGGCGCACCGTTTCGACGAAGACTACTTGCGGGCGCTCGAGCACGGAATGCCGCCGGCGGCCGGCGAGGGGATCGGCATCGATCGCCTCACGATGTTGCTGACCGGCTCCGAGTCCATCCGAGACGTGATCCTCTTTCCGCTGCTGCGGCCGGAGACGAGGTCCGACGGGCAGGACTCGATCGGTGAGTGAGGCGGGGACCACACAGCCGTCGCGGCCCGCCAGCCCGACGGCTCTGAGCTCGGGCTCCCTACCGCTGAGGATCGCCCTGCGTTATCTGAGAAGCACTCGGCGGGACGCGTTCGTCAGCTTTCTCTCGTTGGCCGCCGCCTGCGGCATCGGTCTGGGGATCGCGGCGCTCATTCTGGCGTTGGCAGCGCTGTCGGGGTTCCAAGGAGCGTTGCGGAGCGAGATCCTCGCGCGCACGCCGGAGATCGCGATCTCGCCGCCGCCCGGTGCCGATCCGGTGGCCTTGGCGCGGAGTCTCAAGGCGTTGGAAGGGGTCGCCCACGCGCAGGCGCTCCTGCGCGGGACCGGCTGGATACTGCGAGACGGCGCCGCGCGCCCGGTGGAGATGGTGGCCTTCGAAGGTGAGCTTCCGACCCTTTTTCCCGGGGTGAGGCAGCGCGAGCAAGGCCTCTACCTCGGCCGGACCCTCGCGCACGATTGGGGGATCGAGCCCGGCGACGTCGTCGAGGTGGTTTCGGCGCGGCCGACGCTGACGCCGATCGGGCCGCAGCCTCGGGTCCGACGGATTCCGGTCGCCGGCCTGTTCGAGACCGGAAGAACCGAGTACCTCGATCGACTGGCGCTCCCTTGGCGCGAGGGGCAGAGCCTGATCGGCAATCGCGGGAGCCAGGTGCTCGTGGCCTCGGGAGACCTCGATCAGGTCGACGCCACGGTGGCGCTCGTCGAGCCTCTCTTGCCTGAGGGAGCGACCCTCGAGACGTGGCGCGAGCTCAACCAAGCGCTCCTCTTCGCCCTCCGCCTGGAGAAGAGCCTCATGTTCCTCGGGATCTTCCTTATCGTCGTGGTGGCGACGCTGGCACTCGTCTCGAGTCTGATGTTGATCCTGGCCAGCAAGCGATCGGAGGTCGGCATGCTCCGCGCGATGGGGGCGCCGGCCGGCACCGTGCGGCGGATCTTCTTGTGGCTCGCCTGCGTGCTGGCGGGCGCGGGAGCGATCGGCGGGGTGACGCTCGGCTCCTCGCTGGCCTGGGCACTCGATCGTTGGCGGCTGCTCAGCCTTCCGGATCAGGTCTACTTCCTCGAGTACGTTCCCTTCCAGCTGTCGCTTTCCGATCTCCTGGTCGTCCTCGCGTCGAGCATGCTCCTGGCGGGCGCCTGCTCGTCGTGGGCCGCGGGGAGGGCGGCCGGACTGGACCCGGTGGAGGCGCTCCGGCGGTGACCGTCGCCGTGAGGGCCGAGCGCCTGGCCAAGTCCTACCGCGACGGGGCGCGGATCGTCCACGTCCTCGAGGGCGCCAACCTCCAGGTCGAAGCCGGAGAGTTCGTCGCGGTCGTCGGACCGTCGGGCTGCGGCAAGTCGACTCTCTTGCACCTTCTGGGCGGGCTCGACCGTCCGGACGCCGGAACGATCACCATCGGCGGGCAGCCGTGGGGGCCGCTGGGAAGCAAGGCGGCGGCAGCCTTCCGCAACCGGACGATCGGGTTCGTCTTCCAGTTCCAAGAGCTGCTGGCGGACTTCACGGCGCTCGAGAACGTGATGCTGCCAGGGAGGATCCGGGGATTGGCGGGCGCCGAGCTCGAGCAGCGAGCGAACGGTCTGCTCGAGGAGGTTGGGCTGACCGATCGTGCGGGTGCCTTTCCGAGTCAGCTCTCGGGAGGAGAGCGACAGCGGGTCGCGCTCTGCCGCGCACTGCTTCTGGAGCCGCCCCTCCTCCTCGCGGACGAGCCGACCGGAAGTCTCGACCCCGCCAGTGGTGACGCGGTCTTCGAACTGATGCTCGGACTTCAGAGACGCCACGGGACGACCGCGCTGGTGGTTACCCACAACCCGGAGCTGGCCGAGCGCTGTGGTAGAGTTTTGCGGCTTGATGAAGGGCGGCTAACCCAGCTGTGAAAAGGCGTCTCGGCCCGTCGGAAAGCGACCTAGGACATGTTCGAGAAATACAACGAGAAGGCTCGTCGAGCGCTCTTCTTCGCTCGCTACGAGGCGAGCAAGCTCGGTAGCCGGGTCATCGAGTCGGAGCACATCCTGCTGGGCATCCTCCGCGAGGGCGAGGAAGCGGTATCCGAGATCCTCCAGCGGTTCGACGTCAAGGCCGACGAGCTGCGACGAGAGATCGAAGGAGAACGGGTCTTTGTCGAGCGCATCTCTTCGACCGCCGAGCTTCCGCTGTCCGAGGAGTCGAAGAAGATCCTCGCCTATGCCTCCCACGAGGCGGAGAGCATGCTGCACAGCGCCGTCGGGTCGGAACACCTGTTGATCGGGATCCTCCGGGTCGACAGCTGTCTCGCGGCTCGGGCGCTCGTGCAGAGCGGGATCGATCTCTACACCCTGCGCGAGGAGGTGCTTTCGATCGCCAGGGAGCGCGAGGCGACTGATCAGAAGAAGGAGCTTCCGTATCTGTCGGAGTATGCGCGCGACCTCACCCAGCTGGCGGCGCAGGGAGAGTTCGACCCGCTCGTCGGCCGCGAGGCCGAGCTCGAGAGGATCATCGAGATCCTCTCTCGGCGCACCAAGAACAACCCGATCCTCCTCGGCGAGCCGGGAGTCGGAAAGACGGCGATCGTCGAAGGCCTGGCCCATCGAATCGTCCAGGGGCAGGTGCCGATCGTCCTCGCGAGCAAGCGGTTCTTGGCCCTCGACCTTTCGCTGATCGTGGCGGGCACGAAGTACCGCGGGCAGTTCGAGGAGCGGCTGAAGGGCATTCTCAAGGAGCTGCGCGAGAGCCAGGACATCGTCATCTTCATCGACGAGATCCACTCGCTGATCGGAGCCGGGTCCGCCGAAGGATCGCTCGACGCGGCGAACATCCTCAAGCCGGCGCTGTCGCGCGGAGAGGTCTCCTGCATCGGCGCGACCACCCTCAAAGAGTTCCGCAAGTACATCGAAAAGGACCGTTCTCTCCTGCGGCGCTTCCAGTCGATCCAGATCGAGCAGCCGTCGCCCGAGGAGACCCTCGCGATCCTCCAGGGGGTCAAGGAGCGCTACGAGACCTTCCATCACGTCGAGTACTCGGCCGACGCCCTGGAGGCGGCGATCTACCAGTCGACGCGCTACATCGCCGACCGTCACCAGCCCGACAAGGCGATCGACGTCATCGACGAAGCGGGAGCCAAGGTCAAGCTGCGACGGGTTCGCGACACCCAGAAGGTGCGACGGATCGAGGAGGAGATCCAGCAAGTCATCAAGGCGATGAAGGGGGCGATCTCCGACAAGGACTTCGAGCGCGCCGTCTACCTGAGGGAACAGGAGATCGAGCTGCGCGAGAATCTCGAGCGGGTTCGCGGCGCCGATGCCGACGACCAGGCGGTCGAGGTTCGCCGCGCCGACATCGAGGCGGTGATCTCGGCATGGACCGGCATTCCGGTGTCGAGTCTCCAAAGCGACGAGGCCGACAAGTTGATGCACATGGAGGCGATTCTGCGGCGGCGAGTTGTCGGGCAGGACCACGCCATCAACTCGATCAGTCGGGCGATCCGGAGATCGCGTCTCGGCGTGAGCAACCCCCAACGCCCGGTCGGTTCCTTCGTCTTCCTGGGAGCGTCCGGGGTCGGCAAGACCGAGACCGCCCGCCAGCTCGGCGAGTTCCTTTTCGGTAGCCAGGACTCGGTCGTGCGGTTCGACATGAGCGAGTACATGGAAAAGCACGCCGTCTCCAAACTGATCGGTTCGCCGCCCGGCTACGTCGGCCATGAAGAGGGCGGCCAGCTCACGGAGAGGCTTCGTAGGAGCCCCTACTCGATCGTGCTGTTCGACGAGATCGAAAAGGCCCATCCCGACGTCCTCAATCTGCTCCTCCAGATTCTCGAAGATGGGACGCTGACCGACGCCTACGGAAACAGCGTCGACTTCAAGAACTCGATCGTCCTCATGACGTCCAACCTCGGCAGCAAGCTGGTCGTCCGTGGAGGCCTCATGGGCTTCGGCGGATCCGACGATGCGGAGGACTTCGCGCGGGTCGAGCAGGAGATTCTGAGTGAGCTGCAGCGTGCCTTCAGCCCGGAGTTCATCAATCGAGTCGACGAGGTCATCGTCTTCAAGCCCCTGGGCGAGCCGCAGCTGATGGCGATCGTCGATCTGCTGCTGGCGGACGTCAACTGCACGCTCGCTCAACGCAGGCTCGAGGTGGTCATCGACGACCAGGCACGACGTTGGCTGATCAACGAGGCGGGGGTGGAGCCGGCGACCGGAGCCCGTCCTCTTCGCAGAACGATTCAGCGCCACATTCAGGACGCTATCTCGGAGCTGCTGATCGCTTGCCCCGATGCCGATTTGGGCACGGTCCGAGTATCGGTAGTCGACGGCGCTCTCGATCTGAAGCCACGGCGGAAGCCCGTCGCGTCCACGACGATGCCCTCGGCAGGCAACTAGCCTCGCCGCGATCGACGTTGCCCTGATCATGGATCGTTTCTTGCACGTCAGCGCTGGCGGATGTCTGGAGATCGCGTGAGCTGCGTCCTCTCGAGGGCTCGAGGTGAAGGCGAATGACTGACCGGCTTGGCGGGTGGCATGCGAGAGCGCTTCGGGGTCGGGCCCCGAGCGGGCTTCGCGCAGCTTTGGCTGGCGCCTGCCTATTCGGCACGGCGCTGCTTGCCGGGCCCGCCGGAGCGCAGCTCTACAACGGACAGCAGATCGTCGAGCTCGAGTTCGAAGGACTCGAGACACTCAGCGAGAGCACTCTCCGGTTCTACCTCGGCTTGGAGGAGGGGGCGGCCCACACGGCGGCGTCGCTCAACGACAAGATTCACCTGCTCTGGTCGCGCAACCTGATCGACGACCTGACCGTTCAGACCGATCAGGTCCCCGGTGGGGTGCGGATGGTCGTCACCCTGAAAGAGCGCCCGACTCTCGCTTCCGTCGAGTATCAGGGCCTCAAGCGAATTCAGCGCGACGACATCAGCGACCGGATCACGCGTGACGGCATCCGGGCCCGTGAAGGCGATCCGCTGAGCGACGGCGAGCTCCACCGTCTGAAGGCGGCCATCGAAGACCTCTACCACGAGCGCGGCTACCGGCTGGCCGAGGCGACGTACGTCATCGATACGACCTTGAGCGGCGAACGGCGAGCGGTGTTCACGGTCGACGAGGGGGACAAGGTTCGGATCTCCGAGGTCGATTTCGAAGGCAACACGGTCTTCAGCGACAGCCGTCTCAAGTGGGTCATGCGCCAGACCAAGGAGACCGGCTTCATGACCAAGCTCCTCCAGCGCGACGTGTTCGAAGAAGCCAAGTTCGAGGAGGATCTCGACAAGCTTCGCGAGATCTATCGGAAGGCGGGATACAAGAACCTCGTCGTCGGCGAGCCCGAGATCGACATCACGGCCGAGCGCCCAGAGCGGGCCACGATCGCCGAGCAGCGGCGGCGGATGGTGATCACCATTCCGGTCGAGGAAGGGCAGCGCTGGAAGCTCGGCGAGATCAACATCGAGGGCAACGACAAGTTCCCCGAGGAGCTGCTCCTCACCCAGTTCGAGAAGCCACGCGGCGGTTGGCTGCGCTCGACCGTGATCGACAAGGGTGTTGAGGCGATCGGCGAGGTCTACCGCAACACCGGCTATCTCTTCGCCAGCGTCGAGTCGGAACTGGTCGAGCGAGAGGCCGACGTCGCCGACGTGATCGTCAAGGTCGACGAAGGAGACCAGTACCGGGTAGGCCGAATCGAGTTCGTCGGCAACCTGAAGACGAAGGACAAGGTGATTCGGCGGGAGCTCGGAGTTCAGGAAGGGCGCATCCTCAGTTCGGGATCGCTCAAGAACTCACTACTCAGAGTCCGCCAGCTCGAGTTCTTCAAGATCGACGAGGACAATCCCGTGGAGTTCGACTTCAACAGCGAGGAGAAGACCGTCGACCTCACGATCAAGGGCGAAGAAGGCCAGCGCACCGAGTTGCTCTTCGGCGGCGGCTTCAGCGAGATCGACGGCTTCTTCGGGCAGATTCAATTCCGAACCCGCAATTTCCTCGGTCGCGGCGAGACGGTCGGGGTGTCGCTCCAATCGGGCGGCCGACAGGATGTGTTCGACCTCTCGTACAGCGTGCCCTGGCTGTTCGACAAGCCCCAGAATCTCGGAATCCAAGCGTTCAAGCGCCGGCTCGATTATCAGTTTCTGGACGGTCAGCAGATCTTCCAGGACACTGAGGGCGGCACCCTGACTTACGGGCGCCGCCTCAGTCTGTTCACGACGCTGTCCGCGAGCTACAGCCGGTTCGCGTCGGTCGACAGCCGCAGCTTGATCTCGCTCGGCAATCTCGTGACCCAGGAGTTCTCGCGAGACGTTTCCAGCTTCCGGTTGGTGTACGGGTTCGATAAGCGAGACAGCGTGCTCACCCCTACGCGTGGAATGCGCTATTCGTTGAGCACGGACTACTCGGGCGGTGTTCTGGGCGGCAGTACCGACTTCGTTCGACCCCGGGCACAGTTCAGCTTCTTCAAGCCCCTCTCTCAAACCCGTCTGCAGACGGTGGCGGCAATCAACGTCGAGGCGGGTCTGATCGAGGGCTTCGGTGACGGACCCCTGTTTTTCAACGATCGGTTCTATCTCGGTGGGGAGTCCAACCTCCGCGGCCACCGGTTCCGGTCGTTCTGGGTTCGGGAAATGGACGGCACGCGCCGGACCGATGAGCAGGGATTCCCGATCGGCGGAGACACGTTCTTTCAGATCAATCTCGAGTATCAGCTGCTCATGGGCGGGCCGTTCCGGATTCTGGCGTTCTTCGACGCCGCCAACGTATTCGCTCGAGATCAGACGATCTCGCTCGACGACCTGCGCAGAACGGCCGGGGTCGAGCTTCGGGTCAATATCCCGGCCTTCGGCGCGCCTTTGCGGTTCATCTATTCGAACAACCTGGATCCTTTCGCCGACGATCGCTTCGAGAGCTTTCGATTCAGCGTAGGAGCGGGTTTCTAAGACTACTAGAGGAGTTCATCGCCATGAGTCGTAGCATCCGCAACCACATCTCGGCAGGGGCTGTCGCGGCCGTTCTGCTGGTCACGGGCTCTTCCGCAGCCCCGGCTTTCGCGCAAGAGGGCGGATCGACCGTCGCCGTCATCGACGTCCGCCGAATCCTCACCGAGTCCCAAGCCGGACAGGCGGCGATCGAGTCTCTGAGGCAACTCGCCGAGCAGAAGCAGGCCGAGCTGGCGGCTCAGGAAGAAGAGGCGTCCAACCTCCAAGAGGCGATCGACAGCCAGCGCCTGGCTCTCGCCGAGACCAAGATCAAGGAGATGGAGCGGGATCTCCAGAACAAGATGATCGACCTGCGACGACGGCAGGACGACGCCCGGCGCGAGATCGAAGAGCGCCAAGTGGAGGAGTTCGGGGAGATCGAGAAGAAGGTGATGCCCCTCATTCAACAGCTCGGCGAGGAGATGGGATACACATTGATCTTCAATAAGTACGAAGACAGTGGCCTGCTCTTCGCCGCGGCCGGAGCGGACATCACAGCCGAGGTCCTCGAGCGCTTTGACGCCCTGCCCGAAGGATAGCGATTGGCAGAGACGCTAGCCAGCCTCGCCGAGCTCGTCGGCGGCGAGGCTCGAGGAGACCCGGCGCGCATCTTGCGCCGGGTTCGCGCCCTGGACGCAGCGACCGCCGAAGATCTGTCGTTCCTGACGAATCGTCGCTACCTCGATCAGGCGAGATCCAGCAAGGCTGGCGCGCTTCTCGTCGGAGAGGGTGTCGAAGGCTTGCCTCAAGACCTGCTGGTGGCGGCGGAGCCTTACCTTGCCCTGGCCCGGATCCTGAACCGCTTCACTCCTGATCCGGAACAGCCCCAGGGAGTTCACTCGAGCGCGGTCGTCTCCGAGTCCGCGGCGATCTCGACGAGCGCTTCCATAGGACCCTACTGCGTGATCGGCGAGCGGGTCTCGGTCGGCGAAGGGACTCGAATCGGAGCGCATTGCGTTCTCGGAGACGACGTGGTCGTCGGCTCCGGCTGCACGCTGCACCCTCGGGTGACGCTCTACGCGAGATCCGAGGTGGGTGCGCGGTGCATCTTGCACTCGGGGGTCGTGGTCGGGGCTGACGGATACGGCTTCGCGACGAGCGGCGGCGCGCACCACAAGCTCCCGCACATCGGCCGCGCGGTTCTGGAGGACGATGTGGAGGTCGGCGCCAACTCCACGATCGATCGAGCTCTGCTCGGCGAGACTCGCGTCGGGGCCGGCACCAAGATCGACGACCTGGTCATGGTCGCCCACAACGTACAGGTCGGCCGCGGCTGCCTCCTCGTCGCCCAAGCCGGAATCGCCGGGAGCGCCCGTTTGGGCGACTTCGTCACGGTCGCCGGGCAGTCCGGTATCATCGGCCACGTCGAGGTCGGAGACGGGGTCGTGGTCGCCACCAAGTCGGCCGTCCTGCAGGGAGTCGACAAGGGCCGGCAGGTAGCCGGGATTCCGGCGGTGGATCTGCCACAGTGGCGACGCCAGCAAGCGCTGATTCGACGGCTCGGAGACCTACGGGCGAGGCTGTTGCGGCTCGAACGAGAGAGAGAGAGGCCCGATTACGAGGATGAAGAGTGAGTAGCGACGAGCAGGAGATGGACATTCGGTGGATCTTCTCGGTTCTGCCGCATCGCTACCCATTCCTGCTGGTCGACCGGGTGCTCGAGATCGAGCCGGGCAGGAGCATCCGCGCGTTCAAGAACGTGACGGCGAACGAGGAGTTCTTCAATGGACACTTCCCGGGCCACCCGGTGATGCCCGGCGTGATGATCATCGAGGGGCTGGCCCAGGCGGCAGGAATCTTGACGCTGCACGACCGCCCTCATCGGGAGGAAACGCTGATGTACTTCACCGGTATCGACAAGGCTCGCTTCCGGCGCCCGGTCGTACCCGGCGACCGGCTGGTCTACGAGGTCGAGATTCTGAGAATCAGAGAGAGATACTGCAAGCTCAGCGGGCGCGCCCTGGTCGACGGCAACGTCGCCGCCGAGGCGACGATGGCTTCCGCCCTGGTGGACCGCTAGATTGCGAGACGGAGAGATCAGTTGAGCGAGCTTATCCACCCGACTGCCGTGATCGATCCGAGGGCCGAGCTGGCGGCGGGCGTGCGGGTCGGGGCTTATGCCGTCGTCGGAGCCCACGTCACTATCGGAGAGGGCTGCGAGATCGGCTCGTCAGCCCAGGTCGAGGGGCCGATCGTACTCGGGCGAGAAAACCGGATCTTCCCTCACGCTTGCATCGGATTCGAACCTCAGGATCTCAAGTATCAAGGCGAAGAGACCCGCCTCCAGATCGGTTGCGGCAACACGTTTCGTGAGTTCTGCACCATCCATCGTGGGACCGACAAGGGTGGCGGCATCACGACGATCGGGGACGACAACCTCTTCATGGCCTATGCTCACGTAGCCCACGACTGCCACGTCGGTGACCGCACCGTTTTCAGCAACGGTGGCACATTGGCCGGACACGTGGACGTTCACGACGACGCCGTCGTCGGCGCATACAGCGCCGTGCACCAGCACTGCCGGGTCGGCCGCCACGCCTACATAGGGGGCTATTCGGTGATCACTCAGGACGCGCTCCCCTTCGTGAAGACGGTCGGACACCGACCCGCGGTCTACGGACTCAACAAGGTCGGCCTCGAGCGCAAGGGCTTCGATGCCGAAACCCTGAAGCGGCTGGAGGTCGCACTGCGCGTGCTACTGCGCAGCGGTCTCTCGACGTCGAGCGCCTTGGAGCGGCTTCGGCTGGATCACTCGGACGGGGCGGAGGTCGACGAGCTCATCGAGTTCGTCGCGGGGAGCGAGCGCGGAGTGATCAAGACTCTCCCCGGTAGTCGCCGTAGCCGGGGCGGCGGTGGCTGAGGCGGCGGTACCGTTGCGCGTCGGGGTCGTCGGTACCGGCGCGCTCGGCCGGCACCACGTCCGGATCCTCGGCGAGCTCCCCGAGGCCGATCTCGTCGGGGTCGTCGATCGGCGTGCCGAGGTGGCGAGGAAGCTGGCGGCGGAGCACGGGACCCGCGTTTTCGCATCTCCTGCCGAGCTCGCGAGGGAGGTGGATGCCGCGATCGTCGCGGTTCCGACGGTCGACCATCTGGCGGTCGCGGAGCCGCTCTTGGAGGCCGGAGTACACGTGCTCGTCGAGAAGCCGATCGCATCGACACTAGACGAGGCCGACCGGTTGATCGAGCTGTCCGGAGACCGCGTTCTGGCGGTCGGGCATGTCGAGTTCTACAACCCTGCCGTGCAGGCGCTGCTCGAGATCGGTGGGGCCCCCGGGTTCGTGGAAGTCGAGCGCCTCGCGGCATTCACACCGCGGAGCCTCGATGTCGACGTCGTCCTCGACCTCATGATCCACGATCTGCAGATTCTCCATGCCCTGGATCCGAGTCCGCTCCGCGAGGTGAGGGCGACCGGCATTCAGGTTCTGACCGACCGGGTCGACATTGCCAATGTCCGCCTCGAGCTCGAATCGCGGTGTGTGGCCAATCTGACGGCCTCCCGGGTGTCGGCGGAGCGCGCGCGCAAACTGCGCGTCTTCTTGCGGAGAAGCTACTTCTCACTCGACTATCAGGCGCAGTCACTCCGCGGTTACGAGCTCGTCGACGGCAACGGCGAACGCACGATCCAGCCGGTCGATCGGCCGGTGGAGCGGGCGGAGCCGCTCAAGGTCGAGCTCAGGCACTTCCTGGCCTCCTGCCGAGGCGACGAGGTGCCTCTCGTCACGGGGGAGGCCGGCCGGCAAGCTCTCGCCACGGCGACTCGCATTCTCGACGTAGTCGGCTCCTCGTCCTAGCGGGAATCCTCGTGTCCGGCATCAAAATCGGAGTCTTGGGCGGGAGCGGGCTCTACCGGATGGCCGGCCTGAGCCGGGTCGAGAGCCGTGCTGTCGAGACCCCGTTCGGCAGTCCCTCGGCCAGCTACGCGGTCGGCGAGCTCGAGGGGGTGGACGTGGCGTTCTTGGCTCGTCACGGCGAAGGGCATTGGATCCTCCCCTCGGAGCTCAACTTCCGGGCGAACATCTATGGATTCAAGCTGCTCGGAGTCGACTGGCTGATCTCGGTCGGCGCGGTCGGCTCGATGCAGGAGCGCTATGCGCCCACCGACATCGTCGTGCCGGACCAGTTCTACGATCGTACCCGGCACCGCAAGGACACGTTCTTCGGCGAAGGCCTGGCGGCCCACGTGTCGATGGCCGATCCCGTCTGCAGCGAGTTGCGAGCGATTCTGCTCGAAGCGGCGATCGCCAGTGGTGCCGTGACCCATGATGGAGGCACCTACCTCTGCATGGAGGGGCCGCAGTTCTCGACCCGCGCCGAGTCTCGGATCTACCGGCAGTGGGGAGTCGACGTCATCGGCATGACCAATCTGCAGGAGGCGAAGCTCGCGCGGGAAGCGGAAATGTCCTACGCCACGCTCGCGATGGTGACCGACTACGACTGCTGGCACGAGGAGGAGGAGGACGTCGAGGTCACCAACGTCCTCGAGGTTCTCCAGCAGAACGCGGCCAAGGCCGAGGAGGTGATTCGACTGGCAGTCAAGCGAATCGGTCGCGACCGCCCGTGCCCCTGGACGGGCAGCCTCAGGTACGCGATGATCACCCGGCCCGAGTGGGTGCCGCAGGAGACGCGGGACCGGCTCGCGGCGATCGTGGGTTCCTACTTCGACGACGACCCGGAGACGAAAGACGGATGACCAGGATTCTCGTCACCAACGACGACGGCGTCTTCTCGGAGGGAATCAAGCTGCTCGCCGAAGCGCTCGAGCCGGTCGCCGAGGTGTGGGTCGTGGCCCCCGACCGCGAGCAGAGCGCCATGGGCCACGCCCTCACGCTCCACCGGCCTTTGAGAATGCGCCCATTGAGAGAGCGCGTCTATTCCGTGGACGGTACCCCGACCGACTGCGTGAACCTCGGAGTCCTGTCGCTGCTCAAGGACTCGCCCCCCGATCTGGTGGTCTCCGGCATCAACTTCGGCCTCAATCTCGGCGACGACGTGACCTACTCGGGGACGGTGAGCGCGACCTTCGAGGGAACCCTGATGGGGATCCCGTCGGTGGCGTTCAGTCAGCAGGTCGCGAAATCGTTCTCGTTCGCGCCGGCGGCCGAGTACGCGGGTCGCTTCATCTCCGTTCTCCTCCAGAACGAGCTCCCCGACGATCTGCTGCTGAACGTGAATTTCCCGGCGCCGCTACCATCAGTCCGTCGTCGAGAAGCTCGATCCCAGTGGAAGGGAGTACTACTGGATCGCCGGAACTCCCGTATGGGACAAGTCGGAAGGTTCGGATCAGGACGCCGTCGAGGAGGGCTTCGTCTCTATCACGCCGCTGCACTTGGATCAGACAGACTACCGGGGTCACGGGTCGTATGGGTCGCTCGAGGCCCAGCTGACCGAACAGGAAGCGGACGAGCGTTGAATCGCGATCCCGGATATCAGAGGCAGCGAATGGTCGAGCGCCTGCGAGCGGAGTTCGGCATCGATGATGCTCGCGTCCTTGCAGCGATGGGCAGGGTACCGCGCCACGACTTCGTCAGCGGACCCCTTCGCACCCAGTCTTACAGCCTCCATGCTCTGCCCATCGGGGAGGAGCAGACGATCTCGCAGCCGGCGGTGGTGGCGAGAATGAGCGAGGTTCTCAAGGTCGAGACCGAGCACAGCGTGCTCGAGGTGGGCACCGGCTCCGGGTACCAGACCGCGATCCTGGCGGAGCTCGCACGCCGCGTCTACAGCTTGGAGATCGTGCCCAGCCTCGCCAAAACGGCGATCGACCGGATCCGCACCCTGGGGTATGACAACGTGAAGATCCAGATCTTCGACGGCACTGTCGGCTGGAGCGACGTCGCCCCGTTTGACCGTATCCTCGTGACGGCGGGCGCCCCTGAGCTCCCCGCACCGTTGCTCGAGCAGCTCGCGGAGGGTGGTCGGTTGGTCATTCCCGAAGGCGACCGCGAACGCCAGCGCCTCGTCATCTACGACAAGAACGGAGACAAGGTCCGTCGGACGGAGGGCGAGGACGTGGCATTCGTTCCCCTCGTCGGTCGCCACGGCTGGGAAGGGAGCGCTCGGGGTTGAGGGAGCTCTGGGACAACGTCCACGAACTGCTCCGCGACCTGCTCCATTGGGTGGAGGGGCTGGCGCAGACTCAAACCGCTGAGTGGGCGCTGTTTGGCATCGCTTTCGCGGAGAGCAGTTTCTTCCCGGTTCCGCCTGACGTGCTCCTGATCGCACTCTGCCTCGTGGATCCTCCGCGCGCGCTGTGGTTCGCCGTGATCTGCAGCGTCGGTTCGGTGCTTGGCGGCATTGCCGGTTACGGGGTCGGATACTGGGGCGGGCGACCGGTGGTGAATCGGATGTTCGACCCGAAGCGAGTCGCCGCGGTGAGCCGCCTGTACGACAAGTACAACGCCTGGGCGACGGGAGTCGGCGGCCTGACGCCGCTCCCGTACAAGATCTTCACGATCTCGGCAGGTGCGCTGGCGGTCGACCTCCGGATCTTCGTCCTCGCCTCGATCGTTGCCAGAAGCGCCCGCTTCTTCGCCGTGGCGGGGTTGATCTTCTGGCTGGGCGAACCAGCGAGGCTCTTTATCGAGCGTTACCTCAACATCTTGACGATCGCCTTCGTCGTCCTGCTGATCGGGAGCTTCTGGCTGCTTTCTCGGTGGTCGACTCGGAGTGCCGACAGGGTGGGTGACTAGCTGCGGCGCGTGGAGGAGCAGTGGAGCCTTCGGCGCCGAGCACGTATAATCCCGCCGCCACGCGCGGCTGTAGCTCAGGTGGATAGAGCGGAGGTTTCCTAAACCTTAGGTCGGGGGTTCGAGTCCTCCCAGCCGCACCAGAGCCTTGGCGACCGATCCCGCAAAACCGACGAGGAACCCGGAGCATGAGTCACCGATTGACGCGAAAAGAGATGAAGCGGGACGAGGTCCTGGAGGGGCTGGCGCGCTTCGTCGAATTCCTGCGAGCCAACGGCAAGCAGCTCGGCCTCGGCCTCGTGGCGCTGCTGCTGGCCGTCGCCGGCTTCGCGGCCTGGAAGGCGGTCGAGGCCAGCAGGGAAGAGCGGGCGAATCTGCGTCTCGCAGAGGCGCTTTCCACGGTCGAGGAGAGCGCCGGCGGGAACCTCGAGGCGGCTCGCTCCGCTCTCGAGGCGGTCGTCGTCGATGTCGGCGGAACCCGGGCCGGTGCGGTGGCCCACGTCTATCTCGGTACTCTCGCCGCCCGCGGCGCCGACTACGTCTCGGCGCGCGAGCATTGGGAGGCCTTCCTGGCGAAGCACTCGAACGATGCGCTGGCCGCGCAAGTCGAGCGCAACCTGATTTCCCTCGATCGAGCCGAAGGTAGGGACGAGGAGCTCGTCGAGCGGCTGCGTGGCATGCTGGCGACCGAATCGGGGGCCCTCGGCGCGGATGCGGTGCTCTGGGAGCTGGGGCGGACCTTGGAGCAGCTGGGCCAAGTCGAGGGGGCCATCGAGACCTACTCACGCCTCGAAGAGGAGTATCCCGCCTCGCTCTACGCCGGCCGCGCGCGCGAGCGCAACGCCAGCCTCGAGACCTCCTGAAAGCTCGGCGGCCGAGAGCAGATCCCGCAGCGAGCCCGCTGCCAACGACGGTCAGGAGGAGCTGCGGCCGAAGTTGCTGGCCAGTTCCGCGAAGTCCCGCCCGTTGATCACGCCGTTGCCGTCGATGTCGGCGGTCTTCGAGTAGCGCGGCTCGCCGTCGCGCGCACCGAAGGCGATGGCGAGAATCACAAGGTCGACTCCGTCGACTCGGCAGCTCTTGTTGAGATCGCCGTTGAGGATCCTCCCCCCATCGACCCTGTATTCGACGAGCGCCTTCTCGGCAACATTGGCTGGGTCGGCGAGATCCGAAGCTTCGAATCCGAGGCGGGCGAAACAGCTGAGGCTGTCGGCGGTGGCTTGGTGGGTCAGGACCCGCCGACGCATGTTGCCCGTGTGATCGGTCTCGATCGGCTGGCCGTTGATCGTGAGCGTGACGGTCTCGGCGTCGATGCCCGTACCCAGGTCGTAGATCACGAGCTCGATCTTCTGACCCGGTCTGAGCTCGGGCACCCGGAAGCCGGGAAGCAGCTCCCCGACCGATGGGCTCTCGCTATCGATGCCGCTGAAGTGATCGTAGAAGGCGTCCGCCATGTGGGCGAAGCCGGCGGCGTTGGGATGGCCAACGACGTCGTTCGTGCCTCCCGCGTAGAGGTCGAGAATCGCTCGCGGCTCATAGAAGAAGAGATCGTAGACGTCGACCATCGCGCGTCGCTGCCGAAATGCCAGCTCGCGGATCAGCCGGGTGGCGCCGAAGGTGATGGCGTTGGAGCTGTCCCGCCTGACATAAGGGGGGCGGGGCAGCAGGGTCCCCAAAGTGACGTCGAGACCGGCGTTGGCGGCGCGGTTCGCCATCGCGGCGAGGTTGGCCTCGATACTCTCGAGCGAGATCAACCCTTCGTTCACCAGGTCGACGTCGTTGCTCCCCTCCATGATGACGATCGCGTCACCCCCGTGGTTGGAGAGGACGCCGAGAAGCCGGCTCAACCCCTCGGAGGTCGTTTCGCCGTCGCGCCCGAGATTGCGAACCTCCGCATCGGGGTTGTCGGCTCGCAGCTTGACCTCCAGCCGTCCGGGGTACCCTCCCCGATTCTCCTCGTCGAACCGTCGATCGCCCCTCGTGATGCTGTCGCCGAAGGCGAGGACGACGAATTTGGGCGCGGCGGCGGCGCCCGCCGCCACCGATAGCAGAGCGAGAAAGGCCGCGAAGGTCGCCAGCCTCACGGAACCGCCTCCCAATCGAGGGCGACCTCGCCCTGCCGGTGCGGCCAGACGAAGGCCGGTCCCGATCGGCCCGTCTCATTCAGGACCGGAGCTTCGCGAGACTCTTCGACGACGCTGGCGAAGCGCGTCGGGCGCCCGTCGGGCCTCAAGTCGAAGGCGGTCCAACCGCCGGGGTAGGCATTGCGAACGAGAAGATAGTCCCCGGACGCCACCCGTCGGAAGGTCGGAAAGAGGCCGCCGCGGCCGCCCACCCTGCGCGGCGGCGACCAGGCCCCGTTCTCGAAGCGGGAGAGCACGACCTGGTACTCGCCCTCGAGACGACTCCACGCCGCCAGCGCGCCGCCCGCAACCGGCAGCAGATCGGGCATGACGTCGGGCACCGAGTTGTTCTTTGCCACGCGTCGCGGCGCACTCCAGGCGCCGTCCGGGAAGCGCCGTGACCAGACGATCTCGTCATCGCGGCCGTCGTGGCGGCTCCACACCAAGAGCCAACTGCCGTCGTCGAGGATCCGCCCGGCGAGGCCCGATTGGCTCCCACGGTGAGGGACCGCCACCGTCTCGCTCTTCTGGAAGCCGAGTCCGTTCAGCTCGGCGACTCGGACGGACAGCTGCCCGAAGCTGTCGCCCTCGAGCCAGGCGATGCCGCCGAGACCTTTCTCGCCGGCGAGGGCGACCGGCCGCGTCCGCAGCGAGCCTGCGCGATCGGCAGGAGGCGTCAGACGGCGAGGTCCTCTCCCTAGGTCAGCGACGAGGGCGAGGGCCTGGCCGCGTCGGTCGGGACGGATTCCCGTCGCCAGCCAGCCTTGGGGGAGCTCGGAAAAAGCGAGCCAGCGCTCGTCGCTTCGCACCCGGAAGGAACGCCGCGCGCCGTCCGGAGCGATGACCCGGGCCCGCCGCCCTTGAACCTGAAAAGTCCAGCCACGCTCCATCACCTTCGCCTGGAGCGCACGGGCGGGCTCGCGGGGCGCCGAGGTCGCGGCCTGCGCCACCATCAGCGAAACGAGTGTCAGGAGCGCTCGGCGCGTCATTGGGGAATCCTATGGGCCACCTCGAGGGGTGTCAACGAAGGTCCGCTCCTCGCCGGGCGGCTTGTCGCCTCGGACACGAGTCCCTATGATCTCGCAGTGCGCGCGGCGATTCTGGCGGTCGGCTCGGAACTCCTGGGGTCCGACCGGCTCGACACCAATTCCCTGGGGCTGACGGCGGTTCTCGAGCGTTACGGCGTCGAGCTGGCGGGAAAGCTGGTGATCGCCGACGATATCCATGAGATCGCCCAAGCGGTCGAGGTGGTGTCGGCCCGTGTCGACCTTATCCTCGTCACCGGCGGACTCGGTCCAACCGCGGACGACGTGACCCGCGAGGCGGTCGCTCGAGCGACCGGGCTTCCCTTGCTCGAGGAGGGGAGGATCGTCGATGATATCCGCCGCAAGTTCGATCGCCTGGGGCGCGAGATGCCGGAGAGCAATCGCCGGCAGGCCCTGGTGCCGGAGGGTGCGGTGGTGCTCGACAACGCACGTGGTACCGCGCCAGGGCTTCGCGTCGATCACGGCGAAGTCGTGCTCTTCCTGTTCCCCGGCGTCCCTCGCGAGCTCGAGGTGATGGTCGCACACCATTTCGAGCCGTGGCTGGCAGTTCGTTCGACGAAGGCATCTCGCCGACGGACCATCTTGCGAGTCGCCTGCCTGCCCGAGTCCGAGGTGGAAGACCGACTGAAACCGGTCTACGAAGCTCACGGCGCGCTCGGAATCCTCGCCTCTCCCGGTGACGTCCGGATCCGTTTGGACGCAACCGATGGGCCGACCCTGGAGCGGCTCGAGAGAGCGGTGCGGGAGGCGTTGGGAAGCGCCGTCTACGGGCGCGACGAAGAGCTGCTCGAGCAGACGGTGGGCGGCCTGCTTCGCGAGCGAGAGTGGACCCTCGTCACCGCGGAGTCGTGCACCGGCGGATGGATCGCGCAGCGGATGACCGCCATACCCGGGAGCAGCGACTATTTTCTGGGAGGCATCGTCGCCTACGACGACCGGATCAAGAGAGAGTTCCTGGGGGTTTCGCAGGAGGATCTGGTCGCGCACGGAGCGGTGAGTCGAGCCGTCGTCGAGACGATGGCTCGAGAGGCTCGGTCCCGTTTCGGCAGTGACCTCGGGGTGGCTGTCAGCGGAATCGCGGGCCCGGGCGGCGGCAGTGAGGAAAAGCCGGTGGGGACGGTCGACGTCGCGCTGGCGGGACCCGACATGGCGGGACGCTACCGTCGGCTCCGACTCCCCGGGGATCGCGAGATCGTCCGACTCCTGACCACCCAGTGGGCCCTCGATATGGCTCGTCGTTTTCTCTTGGAGGGGTCGTGATCCACCTGCGACGAGCGGTCCAGTGACCGGAGAGGCCCTCATCGCCGTCGCCTTTGCGTACGTCCTGGGGGGACTCCCGTCGAGCTACTGGATGGTCCGGTGGCGCCAGGGGAGCGACGTGAGGCTGGTGGGTAGCGGCAATCCGGGCGCCACCAACGTGCTCCGCGTAGCGGGAGTCTCCGCCGCCGTCCCCGTGCTCGTCGTCGATGTCGGAAAGGGAGTCCTCGCCATCGTGGCGGCTCGTTGGCTCGGTCTTGGGGAGACCCAGCTCGGTGCCGTGGGCGCGGCGGCGGTGGTCGGGCACATCTTTCCCGTCTGGTTGCGCTTCAAGGGCGGCAAGGGAGTGGCGACGGCGGGCGGGGTGTTCGTCGCACTGGCGCCCATCGCCTTCGGGGTCGCGGCCTTGGCGTTCCTGGTGGTCGTGGTCGCTACCCGAATCGTATCGCTGGCTTCTCTCGCAGCCGCCGTGGCTCTGCCGATCGTCCTCTGGCGTCTCGGGGCGGCGGACCCGGCTTTGATAGCTTGGAGCGTCTTGATCGCTGGGATTGTTGCCGCACGGCACCACGAGAACATCGGCCGATTGCGCCGGGGCACCGAGCCGAGACTCGCCCTGGGCGTGCGGGAGGACGGCTAGATGGCCGAGCGTCCCGTCGGTGTGCTGGGCGCGGGGTCGTGGGGCACCGCCTTGGCGGTGTACTGCGCGACGCTGGGGCGCCCGGTGCGATTGTGGGGGAGAGATGCGGAATCTTCCGAAGCGGTCGAGCGCTCTCGACGGAGCGACCGCTATCTTCCTGGAATCGAGCTGCCCGATGCAGTCAGGGTAGGCTCGGATCTTTCTCAAATGATCGGGTGCGACCCCGTTTTGGTCGTCGTTCCCTCCCACGTGTTCCGGGTGGTCGTGCGCGATTATCTCGACGCGACGCCTGCTCGGGAGGAGCGGACGTTGATCTCCGCCAGCAAGGGCATCGAGGTCGAAGGGCACACTCGGATGAGTGAGGTCATCGAGCAGGAAGCGCGACGGGCCCGCCGATCGGTGGCAGTCGCCAGCCTCTCGGGTCCGACCTTCGCTGAGGAGCTGGCCCGCGGGATCCCCAGCGCCGCGGTGATCGCTGCCCGTGAGGAATCGCTAGCCGAGAGTCTCTGCGAGGAGTTCTCGAGCGGCCGCTTCCGGCTCTACTCCTCGACCGACCTCACCGGCGTGGAGCTCGGCGGGACGACCAAGAACGTCATCGCCATCGGCGCCGGAATGCTCCGAGGTCTCGGCCTCGGGCACAATACGAGGGCCGCTCTGATCACCCGCGGACTGCGTGAGATCACGCGGCTGGGCGTAGCCTCCGGAGGCCTCCCGGAGACCTTCGCCGGTCTCGCCGGCCTCGGCGACCTCGTACTCACCTGCACGGGAGGTGCTTCGCGCAACCTTCAGGCGGGCGTGGCCATTGCCGCGGGCAAGACGCTCGAGCAGATCCAAGGCGAGGCGGCGATGGTGGCCGAGGGCCTGATCAACACCCGTTCGGTGGCACTCCTGGCGCGAGATCTCGGCGTCGAGATGCCGATCACCGAACAGATGGATGCAGTGATCTATGGTGGGCAGGAGCCGGCGAGGGCGCTGGAGGAGCTGATGACGAGGGATCTGAGGGCGGAGGTCGAATGAGCGTCGAGCACGAAACCGTGCTGGTTCTGGACTTCGGGAGTCAGTATACGCAGCTGATCGCGCGGAGGGTTCGCGAGAATCGGGTCTACTGCGAGATTCAGCCGCCCGATCTCCCGGCCCGGGAGCTGGAGGCTCGCGCACCGATCGGGGTCATCCTCTCCGGTGGGCCGCAAAGCGTCTACGCGGAGCAGTCGCCCCGTCCGGACGCGAGGCTTTTCGAGCTCGGCATCCCGGTGCTCGGCATCTGCTACGGCATGCAGGTGATGGCCCACGAGCTGGGCGGCGGGGTCGAAGGGTCGCCGCGACGAGAGTACGGCCGGGCCGAGATCGAGGTCAGCGGAGAGGGAGGGCTGTTCGAGGGTTGCGAACCCCGAGAGACTGTTTGGATGAGCCACGGCGACAACGTCGGCGAGCTGCCGTCGGGATTCACGAGCGTGGCCGCGACCACGAGCGCTCCGGTGGTCGCCTTCGAGGATCGGGAGCGGCGCCTCTATGGAATCCAATTCCATCCCGAGGTCTCGCACACGGTATCGGGAGACATGATCCTCCGTAACTTCCTGTACGGCGTCTGCAACGCTGCCGGAGACTGGGGCATGGCGTCGTTCCTCGCCGAGACCGTCGAGGAGCTCCGCGGCCGCTATCCGGAGGGCAACATCATCTGCGGCCTGTCGGGCGGTGTCGACAGCTCCGTCGTCTCCGTTCTTCTCGACCGGGCGTTTGGCGATCGCGTCAAGCCGGTCTTCGTCGACAACGGATTGCTGCGCAAGCACGAGGCCGAGCAGGTGATGCATAGCCTGAAGGAGGGGCTCGCCCTGTCGGTGCTCGCGGTCGACGCTCAGGACGCGTTTCTGAGCGCGCTCGAGGGGATTCTCGACCCGGAGGAGAAGCGAAGGACGATCGGGCGCGTCTTCGTCGAGGTGTTCGAGGAGGCCGCGAGCGGCATCCCGGATGCTCGGTATCTCGCTCAGGGAACGCTCTACCCGGACGTCATCGAATCGATGTCGGTCAAGGGACCGTCGGCGGTGATCAAGACCCACCACAACGTCGGCGGTCTGCCGGAGAAGCACGGCTTCGAGCTGATCGAGCCGTTGCGTCTCTTGTTCAAGGACGAGGTGCGGCAGTTGGGGCGTGAGCTGCAGATACCGGAGGCGTTGATCGGGCGCCATCCGTTTCCCGGGCCCGGCCTCGCGGTGCGGATTCTCGGCGAGGTCACCCGCGAACGGACGAAGCTCGTTCGCGAGGCCGACGCGATCTTCCTCCACGAGCTCCGCGAGGCGGGCTTTTACGACAAGGTGAGCCAGGCCTTCACGGTGCTCTTGCCGGTCAAGAGCGTTGGCGTTATGGGCGACTTTCGAACTTACGACAACGTCGTGGCGCTGCGAGCGGTCGAGACCCAGGACTTCATGACCGCCGACTGGGCCGCCCTGCCGCACGAGCTGCTCGGTCGGGCCGCCAACCGCATCGTCAACGAGGTACCGGGCGTCAACCGCGTCGTCTACGACGTCACCAGCAAGCCGCCAGCGACCATTGAATGGGAGTGAGGCTCCAGCTCGTCACTCGCGAGGGGTGCCACCTCTGCCACGAGATGGAGGCGGTGCTCGAACGCCGGCTCCCGGGCCTGGGTGGGTCCTACCAAGCTCTGGACGTCGACGCGGACCCGGAGCTCACCGCCCGCTACGGAGACGTGGTGCCGGTCCTCCTGCGCGACGGCCGACCGGTCGCCAAGGTGCGGTTGACCGAGCGTGAGCTCGAGAGGATCGTCCGCAGGCGACGCTTCTAGCAGCTCGTGGCGGAAGTCATGCGGCGCCGTACGACCAGGGCCCACGGGACAGCTGCAAGCTGGTCACCGCGCCAATTCTCCCCGAGTGTCGCGGCTGCCGTTGGCCTTCATCAGGAAGCTGTTGCCGCGCAGCCACGGGGCGAGCGCCAGCTGCTCGAGATGCACGCGCAGTCGCCCGGTTTCCTCGTTGTCGAGATGCCACCCTTGGGCGTCGAACCAACCGAGCCAATCGCTGTGGGGTCGGCAGTTGATGTGACCTCGGCCGGCCTGCCCTTCGGGAGCCGCCGAAAAGTAGATCCAGGAACGGGCGACTCGGGTCAAGGTCTCCACCAGGGCGAGCGAGCGCTCGGGCTCGATGTGCTCCGCCACCTCGACGCAGCAAGCGAGGTCGTAGCTGCCGGCGGCGGCACCGAAGTCCGCCACCTCAATCGAACCGTTCAATCGCTCTCCGATCAGGGTGCGCACGTCGGCACTCACGTCGACGCCGGAGATCCGCTTGCCGGCTGCCGAGAACCGCTGCAGCAGGAATCCGTTGCCGCACCCAACGTCGATCGCCGACTCGAAC
Organism: Thermoanaerobaculia bacterium; assembly: GCA_945787575.1. Classification (GTDB taxonomy): domain Bacteria; phylum Acidobacteriota; class Thermoanaerobaculia; order Multivoradales; family JAHEKO01; genus CALZKB01. The sequence goes on from CALZKB010000010.1 coordinate 34,662, forward strand.
GGTAGGTGCCGAAGCAAGAAGTCGGCCACCAGATCGTAATCCGAGCGAAATCGCTCCCTCCGACTCAGGTCCCTGAGGCGGTAGGGCTTGGGACGGCGCACGAGCCGCCGAAGAAGGCTCACGTCAGGTCCTCGTACTCCTCTCGGACAATTTGACCCCAATCGACCGGCTGAAGCCGATCAGGGTTCTTTTTTAGCATCTTCGCAAGCCGCGTGGCGAGCCGATTCTGGAGTGCCTCGGTCTTGCCGTTCGTCCCATCCTCCAACCCCACCCAGCCACCTGCCATCATGCCATGTCCGCCGCCCTTGCCGCGACGGGTGAGCAGGCGGCGCATGAGCTTTCCGGCATCGGCTCGCGGATTGGTCGTACGCAGCGACAGGTAGAGTCGCTCGTTGAAGACGCCGGTGGCCATCGACCAGGTCTTGCCCTCGAGGCGGAGGAGGAGGTCGGCGACCTCCGGGACGATGTCGGGCTGCTCGATCGGCCCGAGGTGCGAAACGACGAGCGTGCTGACCGTCACCATCCGCTCGACCGCCCTCCTCAGGCTGTGGAAGTAGGCGAGGCTCAAGGGGGGAAGCTCGATCTTGGCGAGAGCCCGGAGATCGGAGAGCGGACGGAGGAAGTCGTAGATCGCGCGATCAGCGCTCGAGTACTCGCGCCGGAAGTCCTGCGTTTCGGTATTGATCGCGTAGAGCAGCGCCGTGGCGATGGGGCGGGAGATCTCGACCTCGGCCACCCGCAGGTATTCGGTGAGAATCGTGGCGGTCGCTCCGTAGTCGGTCCTGATATCCAGAAACCGGGCATCGCGCGTCGACCGGCGAATGGGATGGTGATCGAAGACCAGGTCGGGGCTCAACTGCTCGGGGAACTGGTTGTTTCCCGTTCCCGGCTGGCAGTCGACCATGGCGAAGCGACGGTAGTTCTTCCAAGTGAGATGGCGAAGGTGACTGATCCGCAGCCCCAGGGTCTTGACCATCTGCCGGTTCTCAGCCCGGCCGATGATCCCCCCATAGGCGATGGTCGCCTGGTGCCGGAAGACTTTGCGCAGCAAAGTCGCCAGTGCCGCCGCGGCCGCCAGCGAGTCGGGATCGGGGTTGTCATGGGTGAGCACCAGCCACCGCCCGCGGGCCGATGTCCGGGCGAGCAGATCTTGAAGCTCGGCAAAGCGCGCTCGGGTGCGCTCCGTAGTCATGAGGGCGTGCATTCTACCGGAGCCGGGGGTATCCCACGCTGTCGGGACTACGGCGGCACGACCCTAGGCACCTCCATCCGGAGAGGGGACGGGCGTCAGGGCAGGACCTTGCCGGGGTTCAGGATGCCCAGCGGATCGAACGCCTTCTTGAGACGCACCATGAGATCGAGGGCCGCCGGCGAGAAGGCTCGGCGAAGATGGCGACGCTGGGTCCAACCGATGCCGTGCTCGCCGGCGACGGCGCCCCCAAGCCGCAGTACTTCCTCGATCAGCTCGTCTTCGGCGCGGTCGCGCCGATCGTTCCACTCGTCCTCCTCGAGCCTTCCACGCAAGAGGTTGACGTGGAGATTGCCGTCACCCGCGTGCCCGTAGCAGACGCACTCGAGACCGGCCGCGTCGGCCGCGCGCCGCGCCGCCCGGACGAGAGCGGCGAGAGAGGAGCGGGGAACCACCGCGTCAATCTCCTTGTAGGTCGAGTAGTGCTTGACCGCCGATCCGATCTTCGATCGGATCTCCCACAAGCGTTGGCGATCCCGCTCGTCCGCCGCGACCAGGGGGACGATCGGCTCGAACCGTCGCGCCAGCCGCAGCGCACTATCGAGCAGCAGCTCTCGGGAAGGCCCGTCGAGCTCGAGCAGGACGAACGAGCGCGCGTCGCGTAACGCCTCCGGCAGCGGACTCGATGCGTGCACCAGCTCGAGCGCTCGAGCTTCGAGAAGCTCGCAAGCCGCGGGCTCGACGCCGGACTCGAAGACTTCGAGCACGGCCTGAGCTCCGCGCTCGAGGCTCTCGAACGCCAGACCGAGCGTCAGGCGCGCGGCGGGGTAGCCGATGAGGCGCAGGGTGGCGGCGGTCACCACGGCAAGGGTTCCTTCCGATCCGACCAACAGCTGGGTGAGGCTGTAGCCGCTCACGTCCTTGCGGTTCGCGCCCCCGGTTCGGATCACCGAACCGTCGGGGAGGACGGCCTCCAGGCCGAGGACGTAGCGCCGCGTCGTTCCGTACTTACACGAGTGAGGCCCCGCCGCATCCTCGGCGATGTTGCCGCCGATCTGACAGGTATCGCGGCTGGCAGGGTCGGGCGGGTAGTACAGCCCCTCCTCGCGCACTCGCGCCTGAAGCTGCCCGGTCACCACCCCCGCTTCGACCTCGACGATCTGATCCGCGAGATCCAATCGGCGTATGCGGTCGAGCCGCTCGAGGGAGAGAGCGACTCCACCGAAGACGGGAAGGGCACCACCGGAGAGCCCGGTTCGAGCCCCTTGCGGCGTGACCGGGACGCGGTGGCGTGAAGCCCATGCGAGAATCGCGCTCACGTCGGCCGTCGCGATCGGTCGTGCCACGACCTGCGGCTCGTAATGGAGAGCCTCGGTCTCGTCTCGGGAGTACGCCTCGACGCCCAGGGACGGGTCCAGAAGGGTCCCCGAGGGCAGTTCGGCTTCGAGCTCCGCGAGGGCATCCACGGGGATCTCGAAACGTGGCTCCGGGAGAGAGAAGTCCGACAAGGCGTCGGTATCGTATAGTGCCCGACGGCCTTTCCGCCGTTGGATGGAGACCCCATGAGCTCGATCTCGGCTTTCCTGATGGCTTCGCTGGCGATGCTCGCTATCATCCCCGGGGAGGCGCTCGCCGAGGCCACCGACTGGAATACCGTTCTCGAGCGCCACTGGGTCGACGGCGGGTTGGACTACGAGGCGCTCGCTGCGAATCGAGAACCGCTCGACGCCTATTTGGCGACGCTGCCGGGAACAGACGTCGCGAGCTGGTCCGCCCCGCGACAGCTCGCCTTCTGGATCAACGCCTACAACGCGGTCGTCACTCAGTTCGTGCTCGAGAGGTATCCGGCGATCAGCTCGGTCAAGGAGGTCGACGGGTTCTTCGACGGGCTGATCCATGAAGTGGCCGGGGAGCGGCTCACCCTCGACGAGATCGAAGGTCGTGCCCGCGCCTTCGACGACCCTCGAGTGCACTTCGCGGTGGTCTGCGCCTCGACGAGCTGCCCTGATCTGCGCGCCGAGGCTTTCGAGGCCGACCGCATCGAAGCTCAACTTCAGGAGCAGACCGAGCGCTTTCTAGCCGATACAGAGAAAGGGCTCAGATTCGATCCGCGGGCGGGTAAGCTCTACCTCTCCTCGATCTTCAAGTGGTACGCCGGCGACTTCACCGGCGGCAGCACCGTGGTCGCGTTCTTCGCTCGCGGCAAGGTGACGGACTGGGTTGTTCTCAATCTCCCGGACGATCTTGCCGAGAGGATTCGGGACGCCGATCCGTCGGTCGCCTACTTGGACTACGATTGGAGCCTCAACGACCGTTGAGGCTTCAATGATCTCCGAGCTCTTCCGCCTGGGTCCCATCAGCATCAGTCCGTTCGGTCCCGCCATGGTGGCCGCCTTCCTGCTCGCCTGGGCACAGGTTCGCTGGGGACTGCGCCAGGTCGACCTGTTCGATGAGGAGCACGCCAGCGCCCTGCTGTTGGCCGCTGGGATCGGCGGGATCGTGGGCGCGAAGCTCTACTACACGGCGCTCTATGGAGAGTGGGGTCTGTTCTTCTCCCGCTCCGGCCTCGTCTGGTACGGAGGACTCGTTGGCGGCACGCTGGCCGTCCTCTGGACGGCCCGCAAGCGGGGGCTGCCGATGCTGCCGGTTGCCGACATCGGCACCGCCGCGGTCGCCGCCGGATACGCCGTCGGTCGCGTCGGCTGTTTTCTCGTGGGCGACGATTTCGGCATCGCGACTCGACGGCCGTGGGGCGTCGCCTTTCCGTACGGGTTGCCGTTTCCGACCACCGCCGAGAACATGAGGCCGTTCGGTGGCTCGATCGATCCATCGGCTGCCGGGCAGGACCTCGTCCCCGTGCATCCCACGCAGCTCTACGAGACGTTCGCCGCGTTGGCCATCCTCCTCCTGTGTCGGCGACTCCTGCGCCGCCGGGTCGCGCCGGGATTGACGGCGGCTGCTGGGCTGGGTCTGCTGGCTGTGGAACGGTTCTTCGTTGAGTTCCTGAGAGCCAAGGACGATCGGTTCTTCGGTCCGCTCAGCCTCGCACAACTTCTCAGCGTCGCGATCGTCGTCGTATTGGCGGTGGCGGTATACCGGCTTCGGCCCAGCGAGCAGGGTGGAGACGTGCCGGACGGCCGCCGAGGCGGTGGCGGGACGAGGTTGTGACGTTCTCGTGAAAGGGGGACACGGTACCGGACCGAGGTGTGTGGACGTGCTCGTCACATCTTCGGGGACCTACGAGTACGTCAACCAGAGGAGACAGGAGCGTCCCGTCCGGGGCACAGGCTGCTGGCTGTGGACCGCCATCGCCGCGGGGCTGGCGCATGGTCGGGGCCCGGAGGCGGCGGTGAGCTCGGCAATCGAGGGCCTCCAAGGGCGCTGCCCGACGCTACGGTATTCTGAGTCCCCTCGGCGCCGTCGAGGCACGTAGTTTGCAGTACTCCGAGACGCCCTTGGAGGACGACGACGATGACTGCCCGATTCTCGAACCTCTGCACGCTGACCGTTCTGCTGGCCCTCGCAACGGCTCTCCCATCGGCGGTCGGCGCTCAGGAGGAGGAGAGACCCGGCCTGTTTTCGGAGGTCGTCGACGTGCGGGTCGTCAACATCGAGATTGTCGTGACCGACCGCGACGGAGTCCAGGTGCGCGGGCTCGGCTCCGACGACTTCCGTCTCGAGGTCGACGGCGAGGAGGTACCCATCGACTACTTCAGCGAGATCCGGGGCGGCCGCGTCCTGGAGACGACGGGAAGTGGCGGCACGGACCTGCCGGCGGTCCCGGCCCTCGCCTCCGGAGAGGAGATGGGGACCAGCTACCTCGTCTTCATCGACGACTACTTCACCTTCAAGGAAGACCGCGACCAGGCGCTCGCCGGGATCGAGGCCGATCTCGCCCTTCTCGGTCCCGACGACCGGATGGCGGTGGTGGCTTTCGACGGGCGTGAGCTCGAGATGCTGACGAGCTGGACCGGCTCGGCCGTCGAGCTGGAGCGAGTCTTCAGAGGGGCGCGGGAGCGCCAGACTCGAGGACTTCAGCGCCTCGTCGAGTTACGGCAGTACGAAGCGGGGACTCGGACGCGGCCGATCGGTCCGGCGACCCGGGTCGATCCCGAAACTCAGGCCTACATTCTCCGCCTGGCCGACCAGGTCGATCGACTGCTCGACGGAGCCGCGGCGACGCTAAGGAGCTTCGCCATGCCCCCAGGGCGCAAGGTGATGATGCTGGTGACCGGGGGTTGGCCGTACACGCCGAGTGAGTTCGCGACCGGCGACCCCACGGTGCGCGTCGAGCTCTCTCTGGTGGAGGGCGAGGCCCTCTACCGCCAGGTGAGCGATACGGCGAATCTCCTGGGCTACACCCTCTATCCGGTGGACGCCTCGGGAATGGGTACTCGCTGGTCGGAGGATCCTGCGGCGGCAAGCCAGGAGACCTTCGGCTCCCCGGAGCTGGTGTCGGCACGGCGTATCGAGCGACAGAACAGCACGCGGTTCCTGGCCCGCGAGACCGGTGGACGGCCGCTGCTGTTCGGCAGTGCCGACCACGCCTTAGGAGAGACCGTCCGTGACACGAGGTCTTTCTATTGGCTCGGTTTCTCTCCCCAGCGAGCCTGGGACAACGAGGCCCACGACGTACGGGTGACGACTCGCAACGGCGACCTCGAGGTTCGCTCGCGCCGGAACTTCCTCGACTCGTCTCGGGACACGGAGGTGACGATGAACGTGGAGAGCGCTCTGCTCTTCGGTTCTTTGCCGCAGGCTCCTCGCTTCGAGGTCGCTCTGGGCGACTGGCGAAAGGCGGGATTTCGCAAGATGGAGCTCCCGCTGACGGTATCGATCCCGCTCGGCGACCTGACTTTCGTAGAGGTCGGAGGACGCTTCATCTCCGAGCTGGAGCTGCGTCTCGCGGTTCGTGACGAGGAGTTCAACCGTGCCGAGATTCCAGTGATCCCCATACGCCTCGAGTCGGACGAGGCTCCCCGAGACGATGAGCGCTGGGAGTACACGGTGCCGCTGAGGCTCCGTCGCAAGAGACACCATGCCCTCGTCGCGATCTACGACACGGCCAGTGGTAGAATCCTCACCGCCGGGATCGAGATCGAGCCCTAGCCCGCTCCCCAGCCCCGGTTCGGCAAGGCGCCGGCCGGCTCCATCCCCGAGCCGGCGGCCGAGCCGGATCCTCCAGAGCCCGACTCTCCCAAGCGCTATTTCCCGGAAGCCCAACTCTTCGAATTCAAGGTAGAACAGCATGACAAGACAGACAGTCGCGGGGATGTGCGCCCTGCTGGCGATGATCGGTCTCGCGGCGGCCCAGGAGCCGGAGCCGTCGGAGCTCGCCGCGGAGCAGAGCGCGGAGCGGGACGGGACGTTCTTCGACACGGTCGACGTCAACCTGGTCAACGTCGAGGTGTTCGTCACCGACAAGCAGGGTAACCCGGTCACCGGTCTGACCAGGGACGACTTCGAGATCCTCGAAGACAAGCGGCCGGTTACGATCACCAACTTCTTCACGGTCGAGGGCGGACGGCCGATGGTCCCGGCGGAGCCCGAGGCCGTAGCCCAGCCGGCGCTCGAGGTCGACAGCGGCCTTCCCGAGGCGCTCACCCCGCTAGCGCTTCCCGCGGATCAGCGGCTCTACCTGATCGTCTACATCGATAACTTCAACATCCGCCCCTTCAACCGCAATCGTGTTTTCCGGAGATTGCGGGAGTTCCTCACCGACAAGCTCGGAAGCGATGATCGCGTGATGCTCGTCTCCTACGATCGATCGCTGCACTACCGGCATCCGTTCACGAGCGACCCGGAGCTCATAGCGCGAGCGCTGTTCGAGCTCGAGACGGTATCGGGTCATGCCGTTCACGCCGACTCGGATCGCCGAGACATCCTCCGCCAGATCGCCGAAGCCGAAGACATCAATGAAGTCGAGTTTCGGGTGAGGAACTACGCCGAGGCAATGTTCAACGACCTCAGCTTCAGCATCGGCGCGATGGAGGAGCTGATCGACTCGCTCGCCGGATTGCCGGGGCGCAAGGCGCTTCTCTACGTGAGCGACGGGCTGCCGGCAACCGCCGGCGACGACATGTTCCAGGCGCTGCAGCGGTCCTTCCAGGACTCGAGAGTGCTGACGAGCTCCCAGGAGTTCAGCGCCAATCGGATGTTCGAGGCGTTGGCGGCCAAGGCGAACGCCAATCGGGTCAGCTACTACACGGTGGATGCCGCCGGTCTGCGGGTCTCGGCCGGGGCGAGCGTCGAAATGGCCACCGCCGAAGAGGCGGGGCTCGCGAACTTCGTCGACTCGATCTACATCTCGAATCTCCAAGCCCCACTCCTGCGGCTCGCCGAGGCGACCGGCGGCCAGGCGATCATCAACTCGAACGACATCGGTAGGGGCCTCGACAAGATCGCTTCGGACTTCCAGACCTACTACTCACTCGGTTACTTGCCGGCCCACAGCGGTGACGGCCGTTACTACAAGGTCCAGGTTAGGCTCAAGGAGAAGCGCAAGGGAGTGCGGATCCGCCATCGAGAGGGCTACCGGGACAAGCCGATGTCGGCTCGGATGAGCGATGGAGCGATGGCCACGCTGGTCTACGGTTTCGAGGACAACCCCCTCGACGTCGAGCTCAAGATCGAGGGCGAGCGACCCGATGACGGCGACGCCGAGAACTACTACCTCGTCGACGTCCTCGTCGGGATCCCGATCAAGGAGATCGAACTGGTGCCGGTCGGAGAGTTCCACGTCGGCCAGACGAAGGTGTTCTTCGCCGCTCTCGATTCCAACGGCGGGACTTCCGATGTCTCCGAAGTGCCGGTCAACCTCCGCATCCCCAACGAGCAAGTCGGAACCGCCGTGGAGCAGATGTACCCTTACCGAGTGACCCTTCGGATGCGAACGGGGCCGCACCGCCTCGCGGTCGGCGTGGTCGACGAGATCGGCGCCAATCGGTCCTTCCTGAGCCACAGTTTCGTGGTCGGAGGCGGATGATGGGGCTCTTCAGCGCCTGGGCCGATCGCGCCCGCACGGTCGGCAGCGCGCTGCTCGAAGTCTGGCGAGCGGAGCTGTGGTCGCTGCGCGACGATCTAGCTCTATCGGGCCGAAGGCTGCGCGGAGGACTTATTCTCATCGGCCTCGCCGCGGGCCTCGTCTTCTGGTGCCTCGGGCTCGCGGTCTGGGTTGGCGTAGAGCTGCTCGCCCTGCGTCTCGAACGCTGGCAAGCTGGGCTCGTCGTTCTGGGCGTCGGGTCGCTCGTCACCGCGATCCTGGCGTTCGTGGCCATTCACCGCCTGCGACGCATCGAAAATCCGATGGAGGCCGTAAAGCGCCACGGACGGGATCATGCGGAGTGGCTTCAGCAGAGCGTCGTGCCGGGACTGCTGGCGGAGAAGTCGGATCCGAACGAGCCGCCGGAAGATGCCTGAGGATAGTCTGGCGAACGCGCGCCGGGTCGCCGACGAACAGCTCCGCGAGCTTCGGCGAGAGGTGGATGCCGAGTTCGGAGTTCGGTTGGAGCATCCGGGCTGGCTCGCCCTCGTGCTGGCGTTCTGCCTGGGTCTCGCCGTCGGGATGCGCAGAGGCTAGCCCTGCCGCAGCGACGCGGGCGGCGAGATCTCCGGCGGCCGCTGCTATTCCTGGGCGGGGCGCTTGAAAACCATGGCGATGTTGTCGGTCGCGCCACTCTTGAAGTTCACCGAAGTGATCGAGACCAACTCCCAGCCTTCCTGCCCCAGTCGGTTCATCTGCTCCGCGGCGTTCGGATCCAACCGGTAGTTCTCACTGCGGATGTTGATGATCTTGTACTGCCAGGCATTCATCAGCACACCCCCTTCTCGGGTTGCCCCCGCCGATCGACAGAAGCGCGGTGAACTCCCTCGCCAGTGTAGCAGCCCGAGGCTCGAATCCCGTGAAGCACCCTACGTTGGCGCAACGCGCGGTACTATCACCTCGTGAAGCGAATTGGCTGCGTGCTCGTCTTCACCAAGCCGGCCGCGCCCGGAAAGGTCAAGACGCGGCTCATCGGCGAACTGACGGCGGAGCAGGCGGCCGAGCTGCATCAAGCCTTCCTCGATGACGTGACCGACCGCCTGGACTCGACCGGGCACGCGCTCTGGCTCGCCTGGGCGCTCGAAGAGGGTGAGCGACCGCCGGCGACGCGGTGGCGATCCGTCCGGCAAGACGGGGCCAACCTCGGCGAGCGCCTCTATCGCGCGCTGGCCAGCGCCGCTTCCGAATACGAGCGGGTCGCGGCCGTGGGTAGCGACCACCCCGAGATGCCAGGGGAGCGTATCGACGAGGCGTTCGCACTGCTCGACGCGGGAGCCGACGTGGTGCTGGGACCCACCTCAGACGGCGGCTACTACCTCGTGGCAGTGCGCGCCGACTCACTCGAGGCGGGCCTTTTCGAGGCGATTCCCTGGAGCACCGAAGCGGTCCTCGCCACCACCCTCGAGCGCGCGGCCCGACTCGGGCTTACCGTCGAGATGCTTCCTCTCGGGCACGACGTCGACACCGCCCCGGACCTCGCGCGCCTGACGGCTCACCTCGAGATCCATCCCGACACCTGCCCGCGGACGCGCGAGACGCTCGAATCGTGGGAGCGAGCGGGCGCCCGATGAGGGTGCTCACTGTCGAAGGGAGCCGAGAGGTCGACCGGCTCGCGAGCGAGGAGTACGGGATACCGAGTCTCATTCTGATGGAGAACGCCGCGATCGGCGTGGCCGACGCGATCTGCGAGATTTTCCCGGAGGTCGAGCGGGTGACGATCTTCTGCGGGCCGGGTAACAACGGTGGCGACGGTCTGGCCGTCGGCCGCCACCTCGACCGACGAGGATATGCCGTCTCGCTCGTCCTCGTCGGAGAGCGGCCGCTCGAGGGTGACGCGGCGGTACAGGAGCGCATCTGCAGGCTCCAAGGGCTGCCGCTTGCGCGATGGAGACACGAGAAAGACCTGACGCTCGCGACGTTGGATTGGGACCTGGCCGTCGACGCGCTCTTCGGGAGCGGGCTGTCGCGAGCGCTGTCGGGGATCTATCGCGACGTCGTCGAGCTGCTCAACGGGAGCCCCGCCCCTCGGGTAGCGATCGATCTGCCGAGCGGCCTCTCGGGAGACTCCGCGCAGCTCCTCGGACCGCACGTCTTGGCGGACCTGACCGTCACCTTCGAGGCTCTGAAGCCCGCTCACGTGCTGCCTCCGGCGTGCGACGCGGCGGGAGAGCTCGTGGTGACCGACCTGGGAGTGTCGGCCACCCTCGCCGAGCGCGCGGAGTCCGACATGACATTCACGACCTTGGATCTTGCCGGCTCCTGGCTTCCGGAGCGCGCCCGCGACGCCCACAAGGGCACCTTCGGCCACGTTCTCGTCGCCGCCGGATCGCCTGGCTTCGCGGGGGCGGCGGTCCTCGCCGCTCGCGGCGCGATTCTTGGGGGGGCGGGCCTAGTGACCTGCGCCGTGCCCGAGAGTCTCCTCTCGACGGTCGATGCGGCTTCGCTCGAATCGATGACTCTCGGGCTCCCGGCGGGCGAGCACGGCGGGTTCAACGCCGACTCCGTCGAGCCGCTGCTCGCCGCGGCGGCCGAGCGCTCGGTCCTCGCGCTCGGCCCCGGGATCGGGTCTCATGCCCAGACCCGCGAGGCCGCGCGGCGAATGGTGCTGGAGGCGACGGTACCGGTGGTGCTCGACGCCAGCGGTCTCGACGCCTTCGCCGGCGACCTGGGAGCGCTGCGGGGGCGCCGAGCGCCGACGGTACTGACTCCCCATCCGGGCGAGCTGGCGAGGCTCTCCGACCGCGACCCTCGAGCGGTGACCGACGATCGGCCAAGCGCCGTGCGCGAGGCAGCGCGATCGAGCGGCGCCGTCGTCGTGCTCAAGGGTCGCCGTTCGTTGACCGCCGCTCCCGACGGTCACCTGTTCGTCAACTCGACGGGAAACCCGGGCATGGGCACCGGCGGCACGGGCGACGTGCTGACCGGTGCGATCGCGGCGTTCCTCGCGCTCGGCCTAGAGCCGGTCATCGGTGCCGCGCTCGGGGTCTTCGTCCACGGTCTGGCGGGCGACATGGCCGCGGAAGAGGGCGGAGAGGCGTCACTGACCGCCTCCGACCTGCTCGGCATGTTGCCGGCGGCGATGCACGAGGTCGAGAGCGCGTGACCCGGTGGACGACCTCCGGCGAGGCCGCCACCGAGGAGTTCGGCCGGAGGGTGGGGCGCGAGCTGTTGCCGGATGGCGTCCTGCTCCTTTCGGGGGAGCTGGGCGCGGGCAAGACGGTGCTCGTCAAGGGGGTCGCAGCCGCGCTGGGCATCGCGCGCGATGAGGTACAATCGCCGACGTTCACCCTGATGCGCTCGCACCAGGGTCCCGGAGGTACTCTACTTCACGTCGATCTCTATCGACTCGGACCGGAAGATGTTCCCGAGCTGGGACTGGAAGAGGCACTCTACGGGCCGGGAGTCAAAGTGGTCGAATGGGCCGAGCGGTTGCCGTTCGAGGTCGCAGGCGCACGCAAACTGATCGTGCGGCGCACCGGCGACACGACCCGAGAGATCGAAGAGCAAGCATGACCACAGGAGACTAGGAGCACGATGAGCATCAAGAAGGTCGGTGTGCTGGGATGCGGGTTGATGGGTTCGGGAATCGTCGAGGTGGCGGCACGCTCCGGGCGCGACACGGTGGTGCGCGAGATGAACGAGGAGCTGTTGGAAGGGGGGCTGGGACGGATCGGCAAGTCGCTCGGCCGCGCGGTCGATAAGGGCCGCCTCAGCGAGGAGGAGCGAGAGGCGACGCTGGCCAAGATCCAAGGGACGACCGAGCTCGAGGACCTGGCGGATTGCGATCTCGTCGTCGAGGCGATCGTCGAGAATCTCGAGGAGAAGTGCCGGATGTTCGCGGAGCTCGACATGCTCGCCAAGCCGGACGCGATCTTCGCCAGCAACACCTCCTCACTGACGATCACTCAGATCGCGATGGCGACCGAGCGCCCGGAGCGGTTCGTGGGGCTGCACTATTTCAACCCGGTTCCGGTGATGAAGCTTGTGGAGGTGGTCCGCACCCTCGCGACCGACGAGCAGGTGCTCGACGTCGTCAACCAATACGTGCGCGACTGCGGCAAGGAGCCGGTCGCCTGTCGCGACAATTCCGGCTTCATCGTCAACCGCCTGCTCGTCCCTTACCTGCTCGACGCCATCCGCGCCTACGAGGAAGGGGTCGGCAGCGTCGAGGACATCGACAAGGCGATGCAGCTCGGCTGCGGCCACCCGATGGGACCTTTGACTCTGCTCGACTTCGTCGGTCTCGACACCACCTACTACATCGCCAACATCATGTTCGAGGAGTACCGTGAAAAGCGCTTCGCGCCACCGCCGCTCCTCAAGCAGATGGTGCTCGCCGGACGCTACGGCCGCAAGAGCGGCCGCGGCTTCTACGACTACGCCGGGAAGTGAGCGGGTGCTACCGTCGGCATGACCGTCCATCATGACACTGCCCCCAGAGCGCTCGACAGCGACCCGGCCGACCTCGATGCCGAGGATCCGGGCATGACGCAGGTGCTCGTCGCGGAGGAGGGGATCCCGACGCTGTTCGGCACTCGCGACGCCAACCTCCGGCACATCGAGGAGGCGTTCGAGGTGTCTCTGTCGGCACGAGGCAACAAGATCCAGATCGAGGGAAAGAGCGATCGCCGGGCTCTCGTCGAACGGCTTCTCGTCCAGCTTTCCGCTCTCCTCGAGCGCGGCTACCGGCTCGAGCCCGAGGACGTCGACACCGCGGTGCGGGTAGTGAAGGAGGCGCCCGAGACCTCGCTCGTGGAATTTTTCCTTTCGGAGGGTCTCCTCGGATCGGTGCAACAACGAGTCCGGCCTCGGAGCGTGCGCCAGCAGCTCTATCTGCAGGCGATGGCGGAGAGTGACCTCGTGGTATCGGTAGGACCGGCGGGAACCGGAAAGACTTACCTCGCCGTGGCCATGGCCGCGGTGGCGCTGCAGGAGCAGCAGGTGCGGCGCCTGATCCTCGCCCGACCGGCGGTGGAGGCGGGCGAGAAGCTCGGCTTTCTTCCCGGGGACCTCGCCGAGAAGGTCAACCCCTATCTTCGCCCGCTCTACGACGCGCTCTACGAGATCATCGGCTTCGAGAAAGTGGCCAAGATGCTCGAACGCGGCACGATCGAGGTCGCTCCGCTCGCCTTCATGCGTGGCCGGACGTTGAACGACAGCTTCATCATCCTCGACGAGGCGCAGAACACGACCTCCGAGCAGATGAAGATGTTCCTGACTCGCGTCGGATTCAACTCGAAGGCGGTCGTCAATGGTGACATTACCCAAATCGATCTCCCCGCGGGGCGCGCCTCCGGCCTCAAGGAGGCGCTCGAGGTGCTCTCCGATATCGAGGGCGTTCGTTTCGTCCATTTCACGGAGCGAGACGTCGTTCGCCACCCGTTGGTCGCGGAGATCGTGCGTGCATACGAACGGCGAGACGAGGAACGGACGCCTCCTTCCGAGGAGGGGACCCCGGAGCCGACGACCGGCGACGACGAGTTACCGGACGCCGGTGACCGGCGTTAGCGAGATCGTGCTCCAGGACGCTGCCGGATACGGCGCCCGGGAGAGCGCTCGCCTCGAGCGCTGGCTGGGCGAGCTGGTGCCGGTGTTGGCGGCGGACGCCGCCAGCTTCTCGGCACGGCTCGCCGCCGAGGAGGAGGTCCGATCGTGGAACGCGAGGCTGCGTGGGGTCGATGCGGCGACCGACGTGCTCTCGTTCCCCGGCGAGGCGACTCCGGAGGGTCTCCACCTCGGCGACGTGCTCATCTCCCTGCCCACGGCCAGATCTCAGGCCGAGACGCAGGGTCACAGCCTCGAGCGCGAACTGAAAGAGCTCCTGCTTCACGGGATACTCCATTGCCTCGACTTCGACCACGAGACGGACGAAGGAGAGATGGAGGCCCTCGAGCTCGAGCTGCGGTCGCGGTGGATCGAGAATGACTGACCCGCCGCCTCAGCGGACCGGAGCGATCGCTCTCGTCGGCCGGCCGAACGCCGGCAAGTCGACCCTCATGAACCGCTGGCTCGGTCAGAAGCTGGCGATCGTCTCCGACAAGCCACAGACCACCCGACATCGGCTGATCGGGTTGCTGACCGACGATTCCGGCCAGGCGATCTTCCTCGATACCCCCGGTATCCACCGCCCGTTGCACCACCTCAATCGCCAGATGGTCTGGCACGCGTTGGATGCCATGAAGGAGGCGGACGTCGTCTGCCTGCTGGTCGACGCGGCGGCTCGCTTCGGCAAGGGCGACGCCTACATGCTCGATCTCGTCTTCAAGCTCGAGGCTGCCAAGATCCTCGCGCTCAACAAGATCGATCGAGTCCGCAAGCCGGGCCTGCTACCGCTCATGCAGCGTTATTCCACGGCGGAGATCTTCGACGAGATCGTGCCGATCAGCGCCCTCTCGGGGGATGGCTGCGACGCCTTGCTCGAGCTCTTGCGCCAACGCCTTCCCGAAGGGCCTCCGATCTACGACCCCGAGCTGCTGACCACGCAGCCGGAGCGTTACTACGTCGCCGAGAGGATCCGGGAGCAGGTCCTGCAGCAGACGAGGGACGAGCTCCCGTTCGCGACGGCGGTAGTGATCGACAGCTGGGAGGAGGGCGCCGCAGAGCGGCTCGTCCTCTACGCCTCGATCTTGGTGGAGCGGCCGGGGCAGAAGAAGATTCTCATCGGTCGAGGCGGCCAGCAGATCAAGGAAATCGGGACTCGCGCGCGGCTCGACCTCGAGGAGTTCCTCGGCCGGCCGGTGTACCTCGACCTCCGGGTGCGCCTCGAGCCGGGCTGGCGCGAGAACCGCCATCTTCTCGCCCGACTGGAGAGCGGTCTGCGAGAGTAGCGCTCGCCGTCCGCTCGCGGCGTGGTGACTGATCAATCGCGCCAGGCGCGACCGAACCCGTTACAATGGGCGACCGCGCGACCAAGGTGGGGCGGGCCGTAGGCAGCTCCCGACGAACGGATTTGCGAGATGGACGGCGATGGCCAAGATACGACCGAGAGAGGTGCTCGCCGTCAACCGGCGCACCGCCCTGATCAGCGACACCCTGCGGCGCCTCGCCCGCCGCGGCGCGCGGTCGCGGATCGCCAACGTTCTCGGTAAGACGCGGCCGGAGGACGTCGCCGACGTTCTCTCGACCCTGACTCCGGCCCATCAGACCGCCATCTTCGAGATTCTGTCGAGCGACTTTCCCGATGGGGCCGGCGAGGTCCTCGTCGAGGTCGAGCCGGCGATGCGCCTCTCGCTGCTCGACGCTCTGGAACCGGCGCAGATCGCCGAGATCCTGGCCCGACAGGCGGTCGACGACCGTGTCGCGGTGATCGAGTCCCTCACCGAGGATCGCCGCGAGGAGGTGCTCGAGCTCGTCAATCTGACGGCACGGGCCGAGGTCCAGACCCACCTGCTCTACGGCGACGACACCGCCGGGCGGATCATGGACACCCAGTTCTACGCCCTGGAGGAGGAGAAGACGATCAGGGAGGCGATCGAGGCGCTCCAGGAGTCTCGGGACCTCGAGAACATCTTCTACCTCTACGTCGTCGATGCCGAGGGCCACCTGAGAGGAGTCACCTCACTGCGCCAACTTCTCCTCACGCGCCCCGATCTCCCGCTCTCGGAGGTGATGACGGCGTCCGTGATCAAGGTGCACGTAGAGACCGACCAGGAAGAGGTCGCCGACCTCGCGACCCGTTACAACCTGCTGGCCGTTCCGGTGGTCGACGACGACAACCGGCTCGTCGGTATCGTCACCGTCGACGACATCATCGACGTCGTCCAGGACGAAGCGACCGAGGACTTCTTCAAGATGGTCGGCACCACCGAGGACGAGCTCGTGTACCAGGACCGCTCGTTCAAGGTGGCGGGAATCCGCCTGCCCTGGCTGCTCGTCAACCTCGTCGGCCTGGTCGCCGCCGGCTGGCTATTGAGCGGTTTCGCAGCCAGCCTCGGAAAGGGAGTCTACGTAACCCTCTACGCCTTCGTGCCGGCGATCATGGGCATGGGCGGGAACATCGGTAGTCAGACCTCGACGATCGCGGTTCGCGGGCTGGCCACCGGCCGCGTGTCGCTCGCCCGTGGGCAGACCCGCAAGTTCCTCTGGCAGCAGTTCAAGGTGGGTGTGATCCTGGGACTCTCCTGTGCCGCGATCGTCGGCAGCGTCGCGCTGATCTGGAAGACGAGCCCCTTCCACGGGGTTGTCGTCGGCGTCTCGATGTGCATCGCGATCCTCCTCGCCTCGCTCACCGGAGCCCTGATCCCGATCGTCTTCGAGCGGCTGGGCATCGATCCGGCAGTGGCTGCCGGCCCGCTCGTCACGACCTCGAACGACATCACCGGTATCCTCATCTACTTCGGCCTCGCGCGACTTCTCATGCGCTTCCTCACCTGACTCCAGCGGCGAGGACCGACCCATGTTGCACAGCGCGGAAGTTCTGTTGCTCGATATCTACGACCTCCAGGAAAACGACCGGATCGTGACCTGGCTGTCGCCGATACACGGCAAGGTGAGGGGTGTTGCGCGCGGAGCCCGGCGCAAATACAGTCGATTTGCCGGGGCGCTTCAGCCACTGGCGAAGGCTAGAGTCAACTGGTTTCACAGGGAGGGCCGAGACCTCGCCCGGGTCTCCGGAGTGGAGCTTTTACGACCGGCTCGACGCCTGCAGTCCGACCTCGAAGGGATCTTGCTCGGAGGCTACTTGGCCGGTCACGTCTTGGAGTTTGCGCAGGAGAATGAACCCAGCGAGCGTCTCTATCGGCTACTCGACGCGACCCTCGAGTCCCTCCTGGCCGGCGTCGACCGCAAGATCGCGGCGCGCTATTTCGAGGCGTGGACGCTGCGCTTGGCGGGGATCTTCCCGACGCCGACGGAATGTCCGGAGTGTGGAAGGGGGCTCGCGGAGGGCGCGGTTCTGGCCCGCGGCGACGATGCGCTTGTGTGCCCGGCATGCAGCCCGAGCGGTCGCCACGTCTCCGCGGCTACCGTCGGCTTCCTGCAACGGATTCGTTTCGAGTCCATCGCCAAGGTCGCCGAGGCACCGCCGGCGCCGGCCACTCTCGACGAGATCGAGGCGGTGTGCGGAAGGATCCGCCGCAGCTTTCTCCAGCACGAACTGAAGAGCTACCGCGTCATGCAGGAGACCCTATGCAGTCCTTTCAGGATCTGACCTTCGCCCTCTCGTCGTTCTGGGCAGAGCGCGGCTGCGTCTTGCAGCAACCGTACGATCTCGAGGTCGGTGCCGGCACGATGCACCCCGACACCTTCCTGCGAGTTCTCGGCCCGGAGCCTTGGCGAGTCGCCTACGTCCAGCCGTCGCGGAGACCGGCCGACGCCCGCTTTGGAGACAATCCCTTCCGCCTCGGCAAGCACTACCAGATGCAGGTGATCCTCAAACCCTCTCCTCACGAGATCCAGTCGATGTACGTGGACAGCTTGCAGGCGATGGGAATCGACCTCGCCGTTCATGACCTGCGATTCGAAGAGGACAACTGGGAAGCGCCGACCCTCGGCGCGTCGGGGGTCGGGTGGCAGGTCATGCTGGACGGGATGGAGATCACCCAGTTTACTTACTTCCAGCAGGCGGGCGGTCTGGAAATGAAGCCGGTGAGCGTCGAGCTCACTTACGGACTCGAACGGCTGACGATGTTCCTGGGACTCTCGCGCAACGTCTACGACGTGGAGTGGCTCGAGGACGGGCTGCACTACGGCGAGGTGCGCCATCAGGACGAAGTCGAGTCTTCGAAGTACTACTTCGAGGTCGCCGACGTCGCCTTCCTCGAGGAACAGTTCGAGGGACTCGAGCGCGAAGCGCGGCGCTGTCTCGAGGCCGGAATCGTCCTCCCCGCTTACGAATGTGCCCTGCGCTGTTCCCATACCTTCAATGTGCTCGACGCCCGCGGCGCCGTGTCGGTCACCGAGCGGGTCGCGTTGATCAAGCGGGTTCGAGATCTCGCCGTCGCCTGTGCCGAGGCTTACGTCACCGGTCGCGAGAGCCTGGGCTTCCCGCTGCTCGCCGGTGACGCTTCCGCCGAACCGGGTGGGGAGGAATCCGATGCCCAAGGGTGAGCTGCTTCTCGAGGTGCGCTGCGAGGAGATCCCGGCGCGGATGTTGCGCCCAGCGATCGCCGAGCTCGAATCCTCGATCGCCGACGGTCTGGGTGCCCGTGACCTGGTGCCGACGAAGATCGAGGGGACCTTCACCCCTCGCCGCTTGGTCCTCGTCGTGCGTGGGTTGCCGGCGCGAGAGCCCGACCGTCGCGAACGACAGATCGGTCCACCGGCCGCTGTCGCCTTCGACGGCGACGGCAACCCGACGCCGGCGGCGCTGGGCTTCGCTCAACGCTGCGGTGTCGACGCCTCGGCCTTGGAGCGGATCGAGACCGAGAAGGGAGAGTACGTCTCCGTCGAGGTCGAATCTCGAGGTCGCTCGACGGTCGAGGTTCTTTCCGAGCTTCTCCCCTCAGCACTCGTCGGCTTGACCTGGGCGAAGACCATGCGCTGGGGAGAGGGCGTCGGCCCGTGGGTCCGGCCGATTCACGGGATCGTCGCCCTCTTCGAGGAGGAGGTCGTGCCGTTCGAGCTGTTCGGAGTGACCACCGGAAACACCACGTCCGGCCATCCGGTGCTCTCGCCGAAGAGCTTCCAGGTCAAGGCGGTCTCGGACTACCGCAGCAAACTGAGGCGGCGGAAGGTGGAGATGAACTTCGAGTCGCGGCGCAACCGGCTCGCCGCGGAAATGAGCGACCGGGCGCAGGCGCTCGGCGCGCAAGTCGTCGAGGACGTCGAGCTTCTGGACAAGCTGGCCTCGATTTGCGAGATCCCGGGAGTGGTGCAGGGCGCCTTCGACGAGCAGTTCCTCGACCTTCCGCGCGAAGTCCTGATCGCCAGCCTCAGAGACCATCAGAGCGCCCTTACGGTGGAGCTGCAGGGGCGGCTGCTGCCGGTGTTCTTGACGGTCATGGATCGCGGCGACGACCCCAAGGGTCTCGTGCAGGCCGGGAACGAGTGGGTCGTCGAGGCGCGACTGGCCGATGCGAGGTTCTTCTACGAGGAGGATCGGAAACAGCAGTTGGTCGAGGCCTCTCGCCGCCTCGACACGCTCACCTTTCACGTCAAGCTCGGTAGCTACGCCGAGAAATCGGCACGGATTCGACAGCTGGCGCAGTTCCTCTGCGGCGAGCTCGGCTGGAAGAAGCGTGCCGGAGGCGCCGAGATCGCGGCAGGTCTGCTCAAGGCGGACCTCACCACCGAGATGGTCAAGGAGTTCACCTCCCTACAGGGTGTCGTGGGGGGCATCTACGCTCGCGAGGACGGCGCCGACGAGGGCGTCTGGCAGGCGGTCTACGATCAGTACCTGCCCGCCTCCACCTCCGATCGGATCCCGCGCAGCGAGGTCGGGATCGTCTGCGGAATCGCCGATCGAATCGATACCCTCGTCGGGATCTTCGGTCTGGGGCTGCGACCGACCGGTAGCCGCGACCCCTTCGGATTGCGCCGGGCGGCTCAGGGCCTGGTCCGCATCGTGCTCGAGGCCGGTCTCTCCATCGACCTCGACATGTTGGCGGCGCGCGCGGTTCTCCTCTACGGCGACCGCCTCGAGCTCAGCGGCGACGAGGTGTTGGGCGATCTACGCCCCTTTCTCGAAGACCGCGTGCGGCACCTGCTCGGCCTTCAGGGCTTCCTCTATGACGAGATCGAGGCGGCCCTTGCGGTCGGCTTTGCCGATCTCCCCGACCTTGGAGCGAGGGTTGAGGCCCTGCACTCGATGCGCGACGACGAGGGATTCCTGGCCGTCGTGCTTGCGGCCAAGAGGATCGCCAACATCTTGAGGGACGCACCGGAGCACCTGTTTTCCGAGGATCTCCTCAAGGAGGAGGCCGAGAAGGCGCTGTGGACAGCGAGCCGGCAGCTCAAGGCCGAGGTCGAGCAGGCGGAGGCCGACGGCGCCTATCGGGACTGCCTCCGCAGCATTGCGGACTTCGCCGACGTCCTCGAGCGGTTCTTCGCGGAGGTTCTGGTGATGGACGAGAACCGTGATCTGAGAGGCAACCGGATCGCGATGCTGCAGTCGATTCAACGGACGCTCTCGCGTACGGCTCGTCTCACCGAGGTCGTCGTCGACCGCGCGCTGGTGCGCCAGGGCGCTTAGCTAGAAAAGGGGTAGGGAGCATGTCGGACAAGAACATCTATCTGTTTGGCGGGGGTAGCGCCGAGGGGGCCGGGCAGTCACGGGAGATCCTCGGCGGCAAGGGTGCGGGACTAGCCCAGATGAGCGCTCTCGGTATCCCGGTGCCGCCCGGCTTTACCATCACGACCGAGGTGTGCAACGCCTACCATGCTCGGGGCCGACGCTACCCGGAGGGACTCGAGGAGGAGTTTCACGCCCAGCTCGCCGCACTCGAGGCGCTCCAAGGCCGCCGTTTCGGGGACCTGGAGGACCCGCTCTTGCTGTCCGTCCGTTCGGGCTCCGCCATCTCAATGCCCGGGATGATGGACACGGTCCTCAACCTGGGACTCAGTCGTGAGTCCGTGGAAGCTCAGATCGCCGCCGGCGTCGATCCTCGCTTCCTCCGCGACTGCGATCGCCGCTTGGTCACCATGTATGGAGATGTCGTCCTCGGCTTGCCCCATGACGATTTCGAGGCGATCCTCTCCCGGCAGCGCTCCGCGGCCGGCGTCGAGAGCGACGCGGAACTGACCGCCGATGATCTCGCCGCCGTGACCGACGCCCACCTCGAGCTCATCGCCTCCAGCGGGACCCCTTTCCCGGAGGAGCCTCTCGCGCAGCTGTGGGGAGCCGTCGCCGCCGTGTTCGACAGCTGGAACATCCAGCGAGCACGAGACTACCGCCGCCTCCACCAGATCGCCGACGATCTCGGCACGGGGGTCAACGTCCAGGCGATGGTCTTCGGTAATCGCGGCCCCGACTGCGCGACCGGCGTGGCGTTCACCCGCAATCCCGCCACCGGGCAGCGGCGAATCTACGGGGAGTACTTGATCAACGCTCAAGGCGAGGACGTGGTCGCCGGGACGCGAACCCCGCTCTCGATCGCACCCACCGATGGATCGGGTGGGCTCGCCGCCGATTTTCCTGAGGCCTACGCCGAGCTCCAGAACGTTTGCGACGTGCTCGAGGACGAGCGGAAGGAGATGCAGGACGTCGAGTTCACCATCGAGGACGGCAAGCTCTACATGCTGCAGACTCGCGATGGCCAGCGAACCGGAGCCGCGGCGGCGAGAATTGCGGTGGCGATGGTCGAGGAATCGAGAATCGACTCGGCCACCGCGCTCGAGCGGGTCGAGGGGGAACAGATCGCGCAGCTCTTGGCCCCGGTCTTCGATCCGGACGAAAAGCGCGCTGCGATCGAGGACGGTCGTCTGCTGGCCACAGGACTCGCCGCAGGCCCGGGAGCGGCTTCGGGACGGATCGCACTCACCGCCGAACGGGCCGCGGAGATGGCCGCGGGGGGGGACGTCGTGCTCGTACGCGACGAGACGTCGCCGGAGGACATCGTCGGCATGCACGCCTCCGTGGGAATCCTCACCTCTCGAGGGGGAATGACCTCGCACGCGGCGGTCGTGGCGCGCGGCATGGGAAAGCCATGCATCGTCGGAGCCAGCGCGCTGGCGGTCGATAGTGAAGCGGGCGAGGTCCGGGTCGGTGATCGCGTCTATCGAGAGGGCGACGAGATCTCGATCGACGGGACAGCCGGCGAGGTGATCGCCGGCCCGCTGGCGGCGCACCCTTCGGACGTCCTCGATGCCCTGCTGAGCGGGGAAGGAGATTCCCCCCTGATCTCAGCCACCCGACAGCTTCTCGCCTGGAGCGACGACTCTCGACGGAGGGCAATCCGGGCCAACGCCGACACCCCTCATGACGCGGCGGTGGCGCGAGCCCTCGGCGCGGAGGGGATCGGGTTGTGTCGGACCGAGCACATGTTCTTCGAGGAGACCCGCCTCGGTTGGGTGCGGCAGGTGATCCTCGCTCGACGGGCAGCGGGACGCACCGAGCCGCTCGCACGCTTGCGACCGGTACAGCAGAGCGACTTCGAGGGGATCTTCGAGGCGATGGACGGGCTTCCCGTCACCGTCCGGCTTCTCGATCCGCCGCTCCACGAGTTCCTCCCCCGGGAGGAGTCGGCGATCGCCCGGTTGGCAGGGCAGATGGGACTCACCCGTCAACAGATCGAGGACACTCTCGAGAGTCTCTCGGAGTCCAATCCGATGCTCGGCCACCGCGGCTGCCGGCTGGGTCTGACCCACCCCGAGATCTATGCGATGCAGGTCGAAGCGATCGTCCGAGCGACCGTCGCGCTGGCCCGACGCGGCCTCGACCCACGACCCGAGATCATGGTGCCGTTGGTGGGCACCGAGGCGGAGATGGCCCGCTTGCGGGAGCAGGTGGTGGAGATTGTCGAGACGGTGCTCGCGGAGGCGGAGTGTGAGCTCGAGATACCGATCGGCACGATGATCGAGGTGCCGCGCGCGGCGCTCGTCGCCGACCGGATCGCCTCGCACGCCGACTTCTTCTCCTTCGGCACCAACGACCTCACCCAGATGACGTTCGGCTACTCCCGCGACGATGTCGCGAGCTTCCTCCCCGAGTTCGTCGAGAAGGGGATTCTCGCGGCCAATCCGTTCGCTACTCTCGACGTCGAGGGAGTGGGGCAGTTGGTAGCGCTCGCCTGTGAGCGGGGGCGATCGCAAAAGCCTGGCCTCAAGATCGGGATCTGCGGTGAGCACGGCGGCGAGCCGAGCTCGATCGCCTTCTTCGAGAGCTGTGGTCTCGACTACGTCTCCTGCTCCCCATACCGCGTACCGGTAGCACGTCTCGCCGCAGCGCGAGCGACCTTGGGGTACGGTAGCGAGCTCAGCTCCGGTCTCTAGCATGTCGAACGCCTCGCCCCGCGACCGCGGGCGACAGGAAACGCGCTCTTCCGCGGCCGGCGTTCGGACCTCGCTCCAATGGGGTGCCGTTGTTCTCGTCCTCCTGAACACGGGCTGCAGGGACCGAGATCCGTCTTCTTCGGCACCCGGACCCGCCGCTGAGCGCCGACTCGGAGAGGGAGCTCCGGTGATCTTCGTGTCGCTCGACACCTTGCGTGCGGACGCCGTCGCGGGGAGCGATTCGGTGACCCCTCGGATCGACGAGTTTTTGGCCGACGCCGTCTTCTTCGAGCGGGCGACGACCGAACTCCCTTTCACTCTTTCGGCTCATATGTCGCTGCTCACCGGGACCGCCCCGGACGTTCATCGCGTCTTCGGCGAGGGCGACCGCCTCGCGATCTCGGTCTCCACCCTCGCCGAAGTCCTGAGCGATGCCGGCTACCGCACAAAGGCGGTCGTCAGCAGCGATTGGCTCGCTCCCGGTTTCGGATTCGGCCGCGGCTTCGACTCGTTCGAGCGGCTTCCACTGGGTCTGTCGTTCGCCGGCGACGCTCATCGCCGGGCCCTCGACTGGCTGGCAAGCGCAGAGGGAACTCCCTTCCTGTTTCTCCACGACTACGACCCGCATTCAGATTTCGAGGTGGAAGGCAACCAATGGCCTTACTGGGCACCGGAAGGTGCTCTCGAGAGCCTCGCTCCGATCTGCCGAAAGGCACGCTGCGAACCCGAAGGGGAGTGCGCCACGGGTTATCTCCTGTGGGCGAATCGCAACCCCCGGCGAGTTCCCGATTGGGCACGGGAATGCCTCCTGGAAGCCTACCGCGCAGGGGTGCGTGGGCTCGACCGAGAGCTCGGCCTCTTCTTCGAGGAGCTTCGGGTGGACGGCTGGTACGACCGCTCGCTCATCGTGTTGACCTCGGATCACGGCGAGGAGTTCGGCGAGCACGGACAGTACATTCACGCCCAGACCCACCACGAGACCGTGGCGATTCCGCTGGCGTTCAAGCTCCCCGGAGGGGTCCGCGGGGGGACGACCCTGTCGAAGCGTGCCCAGCTCGCCGACGTGGCACCGACGACGCTCGCTCTGCTCGGGATCGATCCACCCTCGGGAATCACCGGGCGAAATCTCTTCGAGCGGGCCGGCCGGCAGATCGCCGCGGTAAGCCAGAACAAGCACCGTCGTGAGCGCTACGCCATCACGCTTGGTGGCTGGAAGCTCATTCACGATTTCGTCGACGAGAGGTCACACCTCTTCAACCTGGTCGCGGATCCGGGAGAGGAGATCGATCTCGCCGCCACGAGCCCGCGCCGAGTCCGACGGCTGCGCAAGGCTCTCGAGGCCCGGATCGCCCGTTATCGAGCGCTCGTCGCGTCGAGCGTTCCGGGCGAAGTGGAGGAGGATCCGATTCTCGACGAAGCGGCCCGAGATCGTCTGCGGGCGCTGGGGTATCTTCAGTAACCGCCGGTCATCGGCATTGTTAGACTGGATCCGGCGAGGCGCCCCACCGTTTTGGCCAAGATCCGCATCCTTCCAGATCAGCTGGCGAGCCAGATCGCCGCCGGTGAGGTCGTCGAGCGGCCTGCCGCGGTGGTCAAGGAGCTTTTCGAGAACGCGCTCGACGCCGACGCCGGTCGGATCGAGGTGGATCTCCAGGCCGGCGGCAAGCGCCGAATCTCGGTCGTCGACGACGGCTCGGGCATGGGCCGCGACGACGCGCTCCTCGCGTTCGATCGCCACGCCACGAGCAAGATCTCGACCTTCGACGATCTCGATAGAGTCCGGACGTTCGGGTTCCGAGGCGAGGCTCTCGCCTCCATCGCCGCCGTCGCTCGGGTCGAGCTGACGACGGCCGTGGACGCCGGAGACGGAGTTCGCGTCCGCATCGAGGGCGGCCGGGTTCGCTCGGTGGAGCCGGCCTCCCATCCCCGAGGCACCCGTATCGAGGTCGCCTCGCTGTTCTTCAACGTGCCCGCCCGCCGCAAGTTCCTCAAGACACCGGCCACCGAGCTCCGTCACTCCGCCGCGGTGGTACAGGGCTACGCTCTCGCGCTACCGACCCTGCGGATCCATCTCCGGCACCATGACCGCACTCTCGTCGACGTGATGCCGGCCGGTGAGGGTGCGGACGCAACCCGGCAGCGGGTCGCACAGGTCTTCGGTACCGAGCTCGCCGACCAGCTGACTGCGATCGAGCCGGTCGGAACCACGGATGGCGGGACGATCTGGGGGTTCGTGGGAGGCCCTGCCTCCGGCCGCGGGCGGCGCGCCTTCACCTTCGTCAATCGGAGGCTGATCCGCGATCGGGGGGTGATGGCGACGTTCTATCGAGCGGTTCGAGACGAGTGGCACAGCGAGGAGTTTCCGGCTCTGTTCCTGTTCTTCGACCTCACCCCCGAGGCGGTCGACGTCAACGTTCATCCCCAGAAGAGTGAAGTGAGGTTCCGAGACAACGCGGTGCTGGATCGCGCCGCGGCGGCCATTCGCACCGGCCTGCGCGGCTCCCGCGGCGAGATCGCAGCCGGGTTCGCACCCTCGGGCTCGCATCCCGCCGTGCCGTTCGCCTGGCAGGGCTCGGGAGCCGGAGCCGGCGAGCGGGCGTCGGCGGTGGCCGAAGGCGACCGGCTGGCTGCCGCCGCGTACCAGCCGCTCGATCGCAGCCCGGTCCCGCTCAGCGGCCGTAGCGGCGAGGTGCGGCCGTTCCGGCTCCTCGGACAATACAAGGGAACTCTAGTCCTGCTCGAGGGTCCCGACGGCCTCTACATCGTCGACCAGCACGTGGCTCACGAGAGAATCCTCTTCGAGCGCCTGCGACGGGCGATGAGGGCCGAGCGGACCGCGGCCCAGACGCTCCTGCAGCCGATCGTCTTGGAGTTGGCGGCGGACGAAGCCCTCCGCCTGGTCGAGCATGCCGACCTGCTCGACGAGATCGGATTCGAGCTGGCGGGCATGTCGGGCCACGCCGTGGCCTTGCTGACCACGCCTGCCGGTCTCGATGCCGCCGATTCCGAGCGGATCCTGATGCGTCTCGCGGGCTCCCCCTGGGAGCACGACGATCCTCGCGCGCTGCGCGCCGCCATTCTCGATGGCTGGGCCGCCGATGCGTCGTGCAAGGCGGCCGTGAAGATGCACGAGCCCCTTTCCGCGCCGGAGATGGAGGCTCTCGTCACCGAGCTGTTCGAAGCCGAGCAGCCCTACGCCTGCCCTCATGGACGGCCGATCGTCATGCGAATGACCGATCGCGACCTCGAAAGTCGGTTCGGGCGCCGCTGATGTCCCTCTTCCGAAGCAAACGCCCTCACGCGGACGTGGAGAGACGGCTCGGCTACCGTTTCGGCGACAGCGAGCTGCTTGCCACCGCCTTGACTCACCGCTCTTACGCCAACGAGCAGGGGTTGGTAGCGCACTACGAACGGCTGGAGTTCCTCGGCGACGCCGTGCTCGATCTGGTCTCCGCGGACTGGTTGTTCCGCCGTTACCCGGAAGCGACGGAGGGAGAGCTGTCGCGGATCAAGAGTTTCCTCGTTTCCGAGCCGGTCCTCGCCGATCTCGGCTGCGAGCTCGGACTCGGCGCGGCGATCCGGCTCGGAGTCGGCGAAGAGCGCTCCGGCGGGCGCGAGAAGCCGTCGCTTCTCGCCGACGCCGTCGAGTCGGTGATCGGCGCGGTCTATCTGGACGGCGGTCCCGCCCAGACCACGGAGGTCGTGCAGACCCTGCTCCGAAAGGCGTATCGAGGACACGAACGGTGGGAGTCGAGCGATCCGAAGTCGGCCCTGCAGGAGCTGCTGCAAGCGCAGGGACGGCCCCTTCCACGCTACTTCCTTATCGCTTCGGAGGGGCCCGACCACGAGAAGCTCTTCACGGTTGCGGTGAGGGTCGGCGACGACGAGCTGGGGCAGGGGAGCGGTCGGAGCAAGAAGATCGCGGAACAGGAGGCAGCGCAGGCCGCGCTGCAGAGACTCCGCGACGGCGACCCCTGAGATCAAAGCGCGCCGATCGGCCGATGCCGATACAATCCGCGATTCAGCGGAGATGGGATGATGGCCGAAGAGATACGCAACCTGGGTGAGTCGATCGGCTCGCAAGTCGAGCTCCGCGGATGGCTGGCCAACAAGCGCTCGAGCGGCAAGATCGCTTTCCTCCAAGTTCGCGATGGCAGCGGTCAGGTCCAGGCGGTTGCCGGTCGCGATGACGTCTCCGAGGAGGCGTGGGAGGCGATGCAGCGGGTCACCCAGGAGTCGACAATCTGGCTGCGCGGCACGGTGCAGGAAGACCGGCGAGCTCCGAGTGGCGTCGAAATCCACGCTACCGACTTTCGGGTCGAGCACCTAACCGAGGACTACCCGATCTCCCCCAAGGAGCACGGCGTCGGCTTCCTGATGGACCGGCGGCACCTGTGGCTGAGGTCGAGCCGTCAACACGCGGTGCAGCGGGTTCGCCATGAGATCGTCCAGGCGATCCGGGACTTCTTCTACGATCGGGACTTCACCCTGATCGACTCGCCGATCCTCACGCCGGCGGCCTGCGAAGGCACCTCGACCCTCTTCGAGACCGACTACTTCGGTCAAAAGGCCTATCTCTCGCAGTCCTCTCGCAGTCCGGACAGCTCTATCTCGAACCGGCGGCGGCCTCGCTCGGCAAGGTCTACTGCTTCGGACCGACCTTCCGGGCGGAGAAATCGAAGACCCGACGACACCTGATGGAGTTCTGGATGGTCGAGCCCGAGGTCGCCTTCCTCGAGTTCTCCGGCCTCTGCGATCTCGCGGAAGAGTTCGTCCGCGAGCTCGTGGCGAGAGTGCTCGAGCGCTGCCCTGCCGAGCTCGAGGTGCTGGAGCGCGACACGGCGGCGCTAGAGCGGGTGAACGAGCCGTTCCCACGGATCACCTACACCGAGGCTATCGAGAAGCTCCAGGCTGCCGGCCAGGAGATCGAGTGGGGCGAGGACTTCGGCGCCGAGCACGAGACGCTCATCGGTGAGCTGTACGGACAGCCGGTCATGATCAGCCGCTATCCGACAGCCATCAAGGCTTTCTACATGCAGCCCGATCCCGACGATCCGGACGTAGTGCTGGGACTCGACGTCATCGCGCCGGAAGGGTACGGTGAGATCATCGGTGGCAGTCAGCGTATCCACGATCACGACCTGCTGCTTTCGCGTATCAGAGAGCACGATCTGCCCGTCGAGGCTTTCCAGTGGTACCTCGACGTGAGACGTTACGGCACGTTCCCTCACAGCGGCTTCGGCATGGGGCTCGAGCGCTTCGTCGCCTGGATGTGTGGTGTGAGCCATCTGCGCGAGACGATTCCCTACCCTCGGATGCTGCACCGCATGTATCCCTAGATGGAGCGTCGGGGCGGGGGTCTCCAACGGTCTCGAGTCGGCGCCCATGTCGCGATCCTGATCCTCATCTGGGGGACCACCTACGCCGCGATCCGAGTCGGCCTCGAGACGGTGCCCCCGTTTCTCGGAATCGCCCTCCGCTTCGCGGTCGCCGCCGTCGTGCTCCTGGTCGGATGCCGAGTCCTCGGTGTCGAGTGGCGCCAGGACGGCAACCTGTGGGGACTCTGGACGTTCAACGCGATCACTCACTTCGTGATCCCGTACGGGGTCGTCTACTGGACCGAGCAATGGCTCCCGTCGGGACTCGCGGCCGTCCTGTTCACCACCTTCCCGCTCTTCGTTGCCCTGCTCGCGCACTGGCTCGTGCCGGGAGAGCACATTCGCCCGCTCACTTTCCTCGGCGTCCTCATCGGCTTCACCGGAGTCGCCCTCATCTACTCCGATGATCTCGGCGCCCTCGCCGACCCTCAGACTCGGCTCGCGGCTTGGGTCTTCATCCTCTCTCCGTTGGCCGCTGCCGTGGGAGACGTCGTCATCAAGAGCCGGTACAGCCGGGTGCACCCGATCTCCCTGACCGCGCCATCGCTCCTGATCACGGCGGTCCTAACCGGCGGCTTGGCTTTGCTCTTCGAGGACGTGGGTGGGGCCGAGCTCGGCGCTCGAGCCTGGGCGATCATCCTCTATCTGGCGCTCTTCGGGACCGCGCTCGCGTTCGTCCTCTACTTTCGCCTGCTCGCCACGATCACCGTCACCGGTCTCTCGCTCATCACCTTCGGCATTCCGATCGTCGCCCTCGCTGTCGGTGCTCTGGCCCTCGAAGAGACTCTGACTCCACGGGTTCTGGGCGGCGGCGCCCTCGTTCTGCTAGGCGTTTGGGCAGCAATGCGGCCGAGCCGAGCCTGAAATGCCGCATCGCGCCATTCGATCTATCGCGTCGCGGCGTCCATCGAGAAACGTCATACAATCGCGCGCGAAAGGAGTGCCCTGCATGAGTGCCGACGACGCCCAGCCCGCTCCCGCGCGAGAGGTCACCGAGAAGGAATCACGCCAGGTAGCCGAAGCTTCACGCGAGACGCAGTGGAAGCACCCCAGCTTCTTGCGCGAGATGTTCCTCGGCCGCTTCCGGCTCGACCTCATTCATCCCTATCCCTTGATGGGAGAGGAGCGGCCCGAGTTCACGGCTTTCTTCGAGGGCTTCAAGCGCCTGATCGCCGAAGAGGTCGATCCGCTCGAGATCGACCTGAGCGGAGAGTATCCGCCGAAGGTCGTCGACGGCCTACGTCGGCTTGGAGCGTTCGGGATGAAGATCCCGAAGGAGTACGGCGGCCTCGGCTTCAGCAACCGCGAGTACCAGAAGGTGATGCAGTACCTCGGCAGCGTCGACGGCAGTCTGAGCGCGCTGCTGTCCGCTCATCAGTCGATCGGGGTTCCGCAGCCGCTCAAGCTCTTCGGCACCAAAGAGCTGAAGGAGAAATACCTCCCGCGCTGCGCCAAGGGCGAGATCTCGGCCTTCGCGCTGACCGAGATGGACGTCGGCTCCGACCCCGCCCGCTTGGAGACGACCGCCCGAAAGCAGGAGGACGGATCGTGGATCCTGGATGGCGTCAAGCTGTGGTGCACCAACGGGACGATCGCCGGTCTACTCGTCGTCATGGCCAAGGACCCCGACACGAACAGGATCAGCGCCTTCGTCGTCGAGACGGCCTGGCCGGGAGTCAAAGTCGAGCAGCGTTGCCATTTCATGGGCCTCAGGGCCATCGCCAACGGCATCATCAGTTTCACTGACGTCGCGGTCCCCGCCGAGAATCTCATCGGCCAGGAGGGGCGCGGCCTCAAGATCGCGCTCACCACTCTCAACGATGGCCGACTGTCGATTCCCAACGGCTCGTTAGGCACTGCCAAGATGTGTGTCGAGATCTGCCGAAAGTGGGGAAGCCAGCGAGTTCAGTGGGGTGCGCCGGTGGCGCAGCACGAGGCGATCGCCCACAAGATCGCCGACATGGCGGCCACGACCTTCGCGATGGAGTCGATCACGGGACTGGCAACGGCGATGGCCGACCTGGGCAACGTCGACATCCGCCTGGAGGCGGCGGCGGCCAAGGAGTGGAGCAGCACCAACACCTGGAGGATCATCGACGAGACGATGCAGGTACGCGGCGGGCGCGGTTACGAGACCGAGCTGTCTCTGCGCGACCGCGGTGAGGAGCCGATCGGTGTCGAACGGATGATGCGCGACTACCGGATCAACACGATCTTCGAAGGCTCGAGCGAGATCATGCACCTGCTGATGGCTCGCGAGGCGGTCGACAAGCACCTGCAGGTGGCCGGTGCGCTGATCGATCCCGAGGCCGGAGTCGGGCAGAGAACGACCGCTTTGCTCAAGAGCGGACTCTTCTACCTCGGCTGGTACCCGACGCGCTGGTTGGGTTGGGGGCGGTGGCCTCGCTACAGCACCTTCGGCAGCCTCGCCCCGCACCTGCGCTTCGTCGACCGGATGACGCGCAAGCTCTCGCGCCAGGTCTTCCATGGCATGACCCTCTACCGAGCCCGGATGGAGAAGAAGCAGGCCTTCCTCTTCCGTCTCGTCGACGTCGCCAACGAGCTGTTCGCCATCGCGGCGAGCGTGAGCCGCGCCCGTGCGATGGTCGCGGCCGGGGCCGCCGACGCCGCACGGGCGATCGAGTTGGCCGATCTTGCAGCGCGCAACGGCCGGCGCCGGGTTGCGCACCTCTTCCGTGACCTCTGGCACAACGACGATGTCCTCAAGTACCGGCAGGGCGTGAAGGTGGCCAAGGGCGAGCACGCGTGGCTCGAAGAAGGAGCGATCGGACTGCCGGTGTGGCCTCCCC
Organism: Thermoanaerobaculia bacterium; assembly: GCA_945787575.1. GTDB lineage: Bacteria > Acidobacteriota > Thermoanaerobaculia > Multivoradales > JAHEKO01 > CALZKB01. The sequence continues at coordinate 65,949 of CALZKB010000010.1, forward strand.
TGGAGGGTGCGCCGGTTGTTGTCGGCGAGTCCACCGAGAGCCCGGAATCGGTGCGGGCTGGAGTGGCCTGAACGGGGGGTCTTTCGCCGAGTCCGGTCGGCGGCGATCGATCCATGACTGGTGGGCGGCAGGCCCGACGCGCCCGAAGCGTCGGCCCGGTGACGCGAGCACCAGACCTGCAGCACGGGCTGCTAGACTCTGCGGCCGATGAAGGAGAGGGCGAAGAAGGAACGCGTCGGCATGATCAGCCTCGGCTGTGCCAAGAACCTGGTCGATAGCGAGATCATGCTCGGCCGGTTGCGGGCGAGCGGTTACGAGGTGGTCGACGGCATCGAAGAGGCGGGAACCGTGGTCGTCAACACATGTGGCTTCGTCGAGGACGCGCGGCAGGAGTCGATCGAGAGCATCCTGGAAGTGGCGTCCCTCAAGGGTCAAGGCGTCGAGCGGCTGCTCGTCGCGGGATGCATGGTCAATCGCTACGGTTCCGAGCTGGCGACGGAAATCCCCGAGATCGACGGGTTCGTCGGTCTCGACGACCTCGACTCGGTAGCCGATGTCGTTCGGATTGGAGGAGGAGCGCCGGAGGCCGGTCCCTCTTTCAAGGTGTTCGACCACACCGAGCCTCGCCTGCTGACGACTTCAGGTTACGCATACCTGAAGGTTGCCGAAGGATGCAACAACCCCTGTACCTTCTGCGCGATTCCGATCTGGCGAGGAGAGCTAAGAAGCCGGACGCTCGACAGCCTCGTCGACGAGGCACGTCAGCTCGAGGCTTCCGGTATCCGCGAGCTTTGCCTCGTCGCCCAGGACACGACTCGCTTCGGCGAAGACCTCGGACTGGGTCGCGAGGGACTCGCCGACCTCGTGGAGACCCTACTCGAGCACACCACCATTCCCTGGATCCGCTTTCTTTACGCCTACCCGACGACGCTCGGCCACAGAATCCTCGAACTCATGGGCCGCGAGAAGCGCTTCGTCCCCTACCTCGACATGCCGCTCCAACACTCCCATCCCGTCATGCTCAGGGCGATGAAGCGTGGTGGAACCGCCGAGCACTATCTGGAACAGCTGGCGATGGCTCGCGAGCTCGTTCCCGGTATCTTCCTGCGCTCGACCTTCATCGTCGGCTTCCCCGGGGAGCGGGGGGAGCACTTCGATCATCTGCTCGATTTCGTCGATCAGGCGCGTTTCGACCATCTCGGTGCCTTCGTCTTCAGCCCCGAGCCCGACACGCCGGCTGCCGCCATCGCTTCTCGCGTGCCCCGCCGCACCGCCGCGCTGCGCAAGGACAGGCTCCTAGAAGCGCAGCGTCCGATCGCGCTCGCCAGCCGCCGGCGGCTCGTCGGACGAAAGCTGGAGGTCCTCGTCGAGGGCGTGTGCGAGGAGACCGAGCACTTGCTGCAGGGACGACACCGTGGCATGGCGCCGGGCATCGACGGACGGGTTCTCATCAACGACGGTGTCGCTCGACCCGGCTCCTTGGTCGAGGTGGAGATCACCGAAGCGCACGCGGACGACGTGATCGGCAAGATCGTCGGCGCGCGCGGTGAGGCCGGGGTCATCCCGGCCGTCAGTTAACAGACCGTGGAGATCTTCGAGGATGCCTGGAATCGGGCCGACCTCCCGCGTGAGCTGATCGCGACAATCGGCAACTACGACGGGATTCATCGGGGCCAGCACGCGACCTTGACGCGAGTATGCGAGGCGGCACGTCGAAGCGGTCTGGTCTCGGCCGTCATCACCTTTCGACCGCACCCACTCGAGGTCCTCGCGCTGGAGCGCGCGCCCAAGCGACTGACCTCGCTGCTCCAGAAACGTCGACTCCTCGCGGAGACGGGAGTCGACGCCATGATCGAGATCCGATTCGACGAGGCTTTCGCCACCACTCGTGCGGAGGACTTCGTGCGCGACTTCCTCGCCCGTCGCCTCGCCGTCCGCAGACTCTGGGTCGGAAGCCGTTTCGGCTTCGG
>CALZKB010000011.1 GCA_945787575.1 Thermoanaerobaculia bacterium
CGAACTTCGCCAGCAGGTGGCGGTAGAAGGCGATCGACCAGCGCCCCTTCCGGTGGACCAGCGAGAGAAACGAAAGGCCCGTGATGTCGACCTCCGAACGACCGGTCACGATGCCCGGCTCGGTGTCGATGCCGACGCCGGTCGGCTCGCCCGTCGCTCTGCCGCTGCGGGTGAAGGGCGTGGAGTAGCTCCAATCGCGCACCTCGATCGACACCTCCGGCCTCACCAGCTGCACCAGCCCTGCGGGATTCGCAAAGGCCGCCGTCGCATCGTCCGCCAGGCCCGCAAACGCCCCGCCGAGCCCCAGGCTCCGTGCCCCCGGATTCGAGAAGCTGAACTCGAAGGTCAAGCCGGCCTGCGCGTGGGCAGGCGCCGGAGCGAGCACGGTAGCGAGAAGCAGGACGCCGAGTCTCGCCATGGAACGCCTCGAGGGAGTCACGGCTCGGCCCTCTCAATCAAGTTGAAGCGACCGGGGTCGCCTACGGAGTGAGACAGGAACATCCTCGCCACTGGAGCGCGAATAGCTCAATACCCTCGGAGATGGGAGAGCCGGCCACCTGCGGGGGTGGGGGGAGCCGCTGCGATGCCTACCGCGGCAACGACCCGCGGTGAAAAGCCGGCACCAGACAAGAGAAAGGCGGCCTCGGGAATCCCCGAAGGCCGCCATGAACTGTTTGACCAGAGGACGAGCGCTGCTCGAGAGCTGCTAGTCGCTCAGGCAGAGCCCGCCTTCGCAGGACCCGAAAGAGCAGGCCGTTCCGTCCATTATCGGGGTGTACACACACATCCCGCCATCGAACTCGCTGCACATGCCAATTTGGCACTCGATCTCGGGACACTGTAGCTCGACGTTTTGACAACCTTGCACCGTATCGCAGCTATCCGCCGTGCAAAGCAAGCTATCGCCACAATCAACTGGTTCGTATTCACATTCTCCCGTTTCCAGATCGCAGTTGGAAGTGCAGGCATTCCCGTCGTCAGGGCAATAGGATTCGCAGTCCAGGCCACAAGCTCCCGGTATATCTCCATGATTGTTGATGTGGGCCTGCAAGGCGTTCTCGCTGATGGTGATGGTGTGCGCGTTGGACGGATTGCCGGGCGGAATATGGCAAATCGTCACCTTGGGCAACGGCTCCGCGCCGGCCGTCGTGGCGCCGAAACCCGCCACCACTGCTACGAGCATCGTGCATAGAAATAGCTTCTTCAAATGCATTCTTGGGTCCCTCCGTGGTTGGTGTTTTGCCGTGCTACGCGAATGGTCGTACGGCTTCTCTCTCACAGTGGCTCGAAACCTAACGCCCCAGGCCGCCTCGGCGCTGTCCAGTACTCCTCAGTTGAGCGGTTTGCAATACACGAGATTGGCGGCTGGCTCGTCCGTGCGGAGCCGTGTCGGCAATCGCCCCTGGTTGTTTCGACGTCATCTGCCGCGGCCCGCCGGAGAGGGTGCCGCCAGCGGTCATCTCGAGTTGACAGTACCCAGCTGTCACCTCCTCGTCATGCGCCGAGATGCAGACTCGGGCTTGCGGCGGAGCCTCGCGACCCACCCCGATGTAGGTGGTCAGGTGGCCGCGGAAGGATCTAGGCTCTGCTTCTCCACTCGACAACAGAGAAGGACATGTCCACGACGACTACTCGGACCCTCGGCCGCGTTCGAGGGTTTGTTGTCTTCCTGCTCCTGGCCTGGGGCGGCGCGTCTGCCGCCGTCGTGCCGAGCGACTTCCTCCCCGGTGATGACGTGATCGGGGCCGCGGCAGGCGATCAGGAGGCGCCGGCGGTCGCCGCAGGCGAGGTGAGCGTCTTGGCCGTCTGGAGCGACCGCCGCTCGTCGCCCACGGGCAATCCGTGGCCTGAGTTCGAGACCGCGGCGGACATCTGGGGCGTGCGCCTCGATGCCCTCGGCGAACCGATCGAGCCGACACCCTTCGTCATCACCGACGCCCCTGCCTCCCAGGAGTTCCCTCGGGTCGCCTGGAACGGCTCGCGGTGGCTGGTGGTCTTCGAGACTCGAGTGCTCAGCGGCGGTTCGCTCTCGGCGGTTCGCGTGTCGGCCCTGGGAGAGGTTCTCGACCCACACCCGATCAGAATCTTCAACTCCTCGACATCAGCCTGGGCGGTCGCCAGCGACGGCGACGATTGGGTGGTCGTGTTCCAGGGAAACGCGAGCAGCGACGACCTCATGGCGATTCGTATCGATAGCGCCGGCGTCGCCCACCAGCCGCCGACACCCATCGTGCCGGCCGACTTCTACCTGCGTTCCAGCCTGCGGTTCGAGTTCGCCGAGGGCGTCTACCTGGTGACCTGGGAAGATCAGGGCCTGGCCCAGGGCATCCGTTTCGACTCGGCCCTGCAGCTGCTCGATGAGGTTCCCCTGTCGCTGGTTCCAGGGGGCGTGATCTACGGCCTGGCGTCGAAAGGCGATCAGTTCTACGCCGCCTGGCATTCCGGAAGTGGGCTCCTGGGCTCGCGGGTAGACGCCGATGGATCGCTGCTCGATGGGACGGGCGCCGATATCTCCGGCCCGAACGGTCCCAGCTCGACGCTGAGCCGCGTCGCCTGGGACGGATCGCTGTGGCGCGTGACCTGGAGCACGTCGCCCGGTTTGCGGACCGCCCGGATAGCAACCGATGGAACGGTTCTCGATCCAGGCGGCGATCTCGTAGCAGGAGCTTCGGCGGGCGAGATCAGCGGCGCTCCGGGAGGCGGCATCGAGACGATCTGGAGCTCGTTCACCGGCAATCAGTACGACGTGCTGTCGGCACGAATCGACGCGGGCAATCAAGCTGCACCAAACCAGATGCTCTCACTGGGCGTTCCGATGCAGCTGCGGACCACCGTCGCGTCGGGCGAGAGTGGCTTCATGACCGTCTTTCGCAGCGACCTGGCGGGAGCGAACTTCGTCAAGGCGCTGCCGCTCGGTCCCGCCGGTGAGCCGTTGCTCGCCGAGCCTATCGAGCTGGACTCGGGCGACCCCGTAAGCGGTCCCGGAACGCCCGCGGTGGCCTGGAACGGCTCCTCCTACCTGCTGACCTGGGGCAGTCTCACCGGCATCGTCGCGCAGCGCTTCGACCAAGCCGGTTCCCCGCTCGACGCCAGTCCCTTCCCGGTGATGGAGGGTTTCGGACCGGTCGACGTCGCCGCCCTCGGCTCGGACTTTCTGATCGTCGCGCGGCGATTCGGCAGCAGCTCCCAGTTCGTCCTACCTGTCGCTGCTCGGGTACAGGATGACGGAACCGTGCTCGATCCTGGCGGTCTGTCCCTGGGGGGCTACTATGTGCGGCCGATTCGCGTCGTCGCGTTGGGCGGCAACTGGTTGGCCGTCTGGCAACGCAACTTCAGCCACGATGACACCCTGGCCGATACTCTTGGCGCCTTCATTCAAGCCGACGGCACCGTGGAATCCGCGTTCCTGGTCCACGGCCCCTACTCGACCGCCGGCGGCAACTTCCTTTTCGACATCGGCCTGGCCGCCAACGACGGCGTGGCGCTGGTGATGCAGTCGCAAGAGCTGACCTCCGGCGTCGAGACCGATCTCGCTGGGCGCCTCGTCTTCCCCGACGGATCGCTCGGAACGTTCATGAACTTCACGCCCTGGGCCGGAAACCAGTACCGCCCGCGGGTGGCATGGGACGGCGGGCACTTCGTGGTCGTGTACAACGAGCAGCGGAATCGTTTCGCCCCGTTTACCTTGGATGCGTTGGACGCCCGCAGCGACCTCTTCGGTATGCGGGTCGCCGCCGACGGCAGCATCCTGGATTCGCTCGGCTTCGCATACTCCCTGTCACCGAGCAGTGAGGCCTACCCGACCGTCGCCGCGAGCGGCGGCTGCAGTCTGCTGTTCGGCTCGTTGATGCGCAACGACGCGCCCCTGGCCGCCTACCGGGTCGGCCTCGTGCGCCAGGGCGCTGGCGGCAACGACTGGCCCGTGGCGGTGGCCACGGGTGACACCTCGGGCGGCGACCTGCCTCTTACCGTGCAGTTCGAATCCACGGGAAGCTTCGATCCCGACGGCACCATTGCCTCGCACGCGTGGGATTTCGGTGACGGCGCGAGCTCGACCGAAGTGGCTCCCAGCCACACCTACACCGAGGCCGGCCAGTACGTGACGACCCTGACCGTCACCGACGACGCCGGGGAGGTGTCGGTCAACACCGTTCCACTGACCGTGACCGAGGTCAACCAACCGCCGGTGGCGATGGCCTCGGCCGACCCGCCGAGCGGGCCTCCGCCGCTCGCGGTGACTTTCTACGCGGCAGGGAGCTACGATCCAGACGGCGAGATCGGCAATATCCACTGGGCGTTCAGCGACGGCGGCGAGTACTGGGGAACCCCCGCGTTCCACACCTTCACCACCGACGGCGTCCACTCCGCCACCCTCACCGTGTGGGACAGCCGCGGCGCCACGGGAACCGCGGTTGTCACAATCGACGTCGGTCAGGGTGCCGAGATCTTCGCCGACGGCTTCGAGTCGGGCGACACCTCCGCCTGGTCGTCGACGGTGCCCTAGCGGGGCTCGCTCTCCAGGCGAGCTGGGTGTCATCGCGCCGTAATGACCTGTCGACTACATTCAGCTTGCCGAGAACCGGAGGTATTCCACCCCGGCTGGCCAGCCCCGGGAGATCATGATGACCCATCGATCGAAGTCCATCCTCGCAGTCTCGATCCTCTGCTCGCTGCCGGTCGCCGCCGCCTGGGCGCAGCCGGCGATCACGGCGATCAACAGCGACCTCCTGCCCCGTAGCGGCCGCCTGTCGATCACCGGCACCGGCTTCGGCACCGAAGGCACGGTGCTCGTGGCGGACTCTCCCTCCTGGGTCTCTACCTGGACGGACACGCGCATCGTCGCCTACGTCCCGGAGGAGGCGCCGCTGGGTTCGACCTCGGTGGTCGTCGACGTCGGCGGTCAGCAGAGCAACGCCGTGCCGCTCGACGTCACCACCCGGCAGGCCGACGGCCGGGTCCGCTGGATCTTCGAGATCGACTCCGAGTTCATCGACTACAGGCCCGCGGAGGCGCCCGACGGCACTCTCTACGTCCATGGCTATTCCCTGGAAGGGGGCGGCGAGGGCAGGGTCTTCGCCATCTCGCCCGACGGCGCCCTGCTCTGGATCCAGAAAGAGGTTCACTGGGCCGCCTACGTGCCGCCCATCGCGGGGCCGGACGGTGCCGTCTACGTCGGCAGCACCGACGGCCTCACCCGCATCTCGCCCGCGGGCGAGATCGATTGGAACTTCGACGGCAGCGTCGGAATCGCCGCGTCGGCCGGGATCGGCCCGGACGGCACGGTCTTCACCGCGTTCGAAACGGGAACCACGGGTGCCGTCGCGCTCGATCCGGCCACCGGGGAGCTCCTGTGGTCGAACGCCGAGCACACCATGATCTGCAGCGGGTGTTCCAACGAGCTGCGGCTGGGCCCTTCGACGACCGGTGGGCCGATCGATCGCATGTATGTCTACTGGAATTCACTGTGGGCCTTCTCTCTCGACGGCGATTTCCTTTGGCAGGGCTTTGCCGACCAAGACCCGGGACACGAAGTCGGCATCGGATCCGACGGCACGCTGTACGCTCCCCACGGCGACGAACTGGTGGCCTACAGCGCGCTGGACGGCAGCTTTCTGTGGACGGCCAACAGCCCTTGGAACGCGTACATCTCGGACGTCGAAGTGGGCCCGGACGACACTCTCTACTTCGTCAGCGACTCCGGCTCGATCGATGCGTTCGACTCCCAGACGCAGACGTCGATATGGCACCACGACATCGAACTGGCGTACCTACGGCGGCCCTCGGTCAGTCCCGATGGCGGCATCTTCCTCACCAGTGGAGGAGGCACCTGCAACACCCCTAGCGGAGATTGCGTGATCTCGTTCGTCAAGGCGTTCGAGACGACCGCTGGCCAGGAGCTGTGGCACCTCGACCTGGACGAGATCTGGGACCCCGAGTTCCGCAGCATCACCTGGGACCACGCCCGCGTCTCGGCCGACAGCCGGACGGCCTATTTCACCGGGTTCATACTCGGCAACGGTGACGGCAGCGACGAGCGCAGCCTGCTGTGGGCCATCGAGCTCGGCGAGACCGACATCTTCAGCGACGGGTTCGAGTCCGGCGACACCTCCGCCTGGTCGATGACGGTGCCCTAGAGAGACGGGAAACGAGGCAGCTTGAGGGCCTATAATGGTGCTCAAAGACGCACCTAATGCGGCTCCGAGCATCCGAGCGCCTGCAATGGGCGGCGGAATCAATTCGCCCCGCGTCCGTCTATTCAAGGAGGCTCCATGCGTATCAAATTACTGACCCTGGCACTTCTCGCCGGCGCTACCGCCCTGCCACTCGCCGTCGCGGCACAAGAAGAAGAGGCCCCGCGCCCCTTTGTCTACTCGACCTACTTCGAATGCGACTCGACCGACGAATGGCTCGCCGACGCCATCGTCGAGCAGCTCTTCAAGCCGGCCTACGACGCGGCCGTCGGGGACGGTTCCATCTCCGCTTGGGGCTGGCTCTCCCACCACACCGGCGGCCACTGGCGCCGCGGCTTCTACCATGTGGCGCCCACCTTCGAGGCGATGTGGACCGCTGTCGAGGCGATCGGCGAGAAGATCGACGCCACCAACGCCGCAGCCAGCGCCAAGTTCGGCACCATCTGCCATACCCATGAGGACTACATCTGGCAGTGGGTCAACGGGTCCAGCCCCGACGACGCGGCCAACGCCGCAGCCACGGGAGGTGTCTCCCAGTACCTGGTTTGCGACATGGCCCGGCAGGAGCGTGCCGACGAGCTCATGGCCGAGGCCGCCCCGATCTTCAACCGCCACGTCGCCGCGGGCGAACTCGTGAGCTGGGGTTGGCTCGAGCACGTGGTAGGCGGCGAGTACCGCCGCCTGCTCACCATGCGCGGCGCCACCAACATGGACGCCTTGGCCGCCTGGGGCGCGATCAACGGCGAGCTCGACGCCGAGCAGGCAGCAAATATGGCCGAGCTGAACGAGATCTGCACCGGCCACCAGGATTACGTCTGGAACATCGTCCACTAAAGGCCCCCAAGGCCCGCTGAAGAGAGCGTGCCGCGGCAACCGACCGGCAAATGCCGGTCGGCAACCGCGCGGCCGTCACCGTGATTGCGCGCTGGCCGTCGATGCGCCAGATCCGCGCCGGCCCCATGCACCCCCGAGGCTCGTCTCTGAAGTCTCCTCGCCGAGGTCGGGCGGCAGGGCCGCGGTATCGGTCAGGACTCGCACGGCGTCGCCGTCTTCCAGTCCGGAGTGTCCGTGGTAGGCGACCAGCTCGCCCGCCTCGATACCGGCCAGGACTTCGACGGCGCGCCCGTTTCGAGCACCCAACGAGACCACCCGCAAAGGGACCCGTTTCGCGGCATCGTTCACCGCGAAGACGATGTCGCGACCATCGCGGCGGGCCACCGCGCCAGGGGCAGCAGGAGCCGCGGCTCTCCCTGACCCGCGATCCGCACCCGAATCACGGCGCGCGGGGCAGATCAGGTAGCGCTCGGCCCTCCGACCCGGAAGGGCCCAGCACGATCGCGGACGAAGAGGAAGCGCTGCGCTTCCCCTTGGTCTGCGGGCTCTGTACTCAGTTCCCGAGGTAGGCGAACAGCGTCACCGTCGCCGGGCGGTCGGTGGTGTTGTAGAAGTAGACGCGGTAGCGATCGAACCCGAGTCGAAACAGGGGTTGATCCGAGGAAAAATAGACGCCGCCTTCGGCCCTTGCTGCGGCTTCGACTCGAAGAGGGAAGAGGAGCTGTCCCTCCTCCAAGAAAGCGGTTAGGACCGGCTGGACGTCAGGGACCAGGATGGCTCCGACTTGACCGGGCTGGTAGAAGGCTGCTCGCACCTGGCCCGTGAGGCTTAGAACCGCCGTTCCAAACCCGGCACTCTGAAGCGTCCCGGCAAGCACCAGGTTCGTCGTCTCGTCGGGACCGACCGGGCTGACCACCTCCTGGGCGAGCCGCAGCAGCTTGGTTTGACTGATCGGTCCCAGGACCTCGACCTGTCCGCCCACGGTCTGGACCTCCGGCAGGTTGACCACCTCGACGCGCTCGGCGTCCTCCTGCGCGCCAAGGGTGGGAGGCGGAGCCGCGGTGATCGAGGCGAGAAGCAGGAGTGAAAGCCAGGTACGAGGCATCTTGATCCCCTTTCATGACCAGTCTACGGCCGGCGGTGCAGCCGCGTCCAAGGCGCGGTCGGCGGGTCCGGTGTGCTCTTTCTGGTCGGCCACCCGGCGGGGTGGTGTGGCGCTCTCGGGGGGTTCGTAGAGTAAGAACTCACCCACGGCGGCGCCTGGCGGTGCCGGGTAGGGATGGGTGCTCGTCATGGTAGCCCGAGAACTCGCCCAAGACCGCGTCCGCAACAAGCTGGGGCAGGGCGACTCCCGCCGGCGAGGGCGATCGGCACTCGACGTGCCGGACGAGCTCGACGATCTGTCAGGCAAGAGCCCGTCAGACAAGGGCAACCCGAAGGCCATCGCGGTCCTGCCCTTCTCGGACCTGAGCGCGAACAACGACCAGGGCCATCTCGGCGACGGAATCGCCGAAGCGCTCATCAAGGGGCTCAACCGCCTCGAAGGACTCCGTGTCGCCTCCCGGTCTTGCTCGTTTCAATTCCGCGATTCCGAGCTCGACGCTCGTGAGATCGGCAGGAGACTCCAGGTCGACTCGGTGCTCGAGGGAAGTGTGCGCAAATCCGGCGATCGGTTGCGAGTCGCGGTCAAGTTGGGCGACGTCAGAAACGGTGACGATCTGTGGTCGCAACGGTTCGACCGCGAGATGGCCGATATCTTCGAGATCGAGGAAGGGATCGTCGCTTCGATCGTGGCCGCGCTGAAACTGACCTTGACGCCGGTGGAGCGGGAGATCCTGGAAAAGACCGGTCCTCGTGTCGTGGACGCCTACGATCACTACCTGCGTGGGCGACAGCTTTTCTATATCTACACCAAGCACGCCATGGAGCTGGCGATCGAGATGTACTCTCGGGCGATTGATCTCGATCCGTCATATGCTCCGGCCTGGGCCGGGCTGGCGGACTGCTGTTCGTTCTTGTACGCCAACACCGAGCGCGACCCGAAACTGCTCGAGCGCGCTCTCGAGGCCGCCACGCGTGCCCTGACCGAGGACTCCGAACTGGCGGAGGCACACGTGGCGCGGGCGGTGGCCTTGTCCTACACCGACCGGGCGGCCGAGGCTCAGCGGGAATTCTGCACCGCTCTGCGCCTCGACCCGCGCTCGTTCGAAGCCACCTATTTCTATGCTCGGCACTGCTTTGCCCAGGACCGGATGGAATCGGCGATTCGCCTCTACGAGCGAGCCAGCCTGCTGCGACCGGACGACTATCAGGCCTTGCTGCTGCTGGCGCAAAACCACGAGGACCTTGGACATATGCCAGACGCGGAGAACGTCCGCAGACGGGGCCTCCGGCGGGTCGAGGCGCGGCTCGAGTGCAGTCCCGACGACAGCCGAGCTCTCTACATGGGCGCCAACGCTCTGGTGGCGCTCGGCGAGATCGAACGGGGTCTCGAGTGGGCCGACAGAGCACGGCAGCTGGAACCCGAAGAGCCCATGGTGCTGTACAACCTGGCCTGTATCTATTCCATGGCCGGCAAGCCGGACGAGGCAATCAGTTGCCTGGAGAAGAGCCTGTCTCACGGCGCTGCGTATCAGGAATGGTCGCGGCGCGACAGCAACCTGGACCCGTTACGTCAACACCCCAGATTTGCGCAGCTAATGGCCGAGGTCGAGGCCGGGCGTGCGCCGTAGGTGTCCTGGGTCAAACCCCATCCGCCCGGATCCAGGGCTTGTCATTCAGGCCTCGTCGGAGCATGACTCGAGTAGGGCTTACCTGACCAGGATCGACTTCGTATCTGCGACCGGCGCCGCCGAAGGAGGCGGGACGGCAAGAGCATAGAGCACCGAGACAAGGAGCGGAAACCGATGAAAAAAGTGAGCAAGATCCTCTGTCCGACAGACTTCTCCACCAACTCCGAACAGGCGCTCGACTACGCGCTGCTTCTGGCCAAGAAGTTCGAAGCCGAGCTCGACATGCTGCATGCGGTCGTGCTCCACGAAGCGGATCCACAGAACCCGGAGCATCGCTTCCCGGCAGAGACAGACCTTCTCGAGAGCCTCTTCGAGGTCGCAGATTCCGGCTTGGCACGGCAGCTCGGCCAGCGCGAGAGAGGGCCGATCCCTCTGCGACAAGAGCGGCGCAGGGGATTCTCGGCGAGCGCGGTGATCCTGGAGTACGCGGAGGAGGTCGGTGCCGATCTGATCGTCATGGGCACCCACGGCCATCGCGGCCCTGCCCGGCTCTTCTTGGGGAGCGTCGCGGAGAGCGTGATCCGGCACGCGGCCTGCCCAGTGCTGACCGTTCGCGGAGACGGGGACGGCGACGAGCTGCAAGGTATAGAGCGGATCCTGGTCCCGGTCGACTACTCCGATGCGTGCGCCCAGGCGCTGGAAGCGGCCAGAGAAGTCGCACAGACCCTCGACGCGACCCTCCAGCTACTGCACGTCATCGACATTCCCACCGTGCCCGTGTTCTACGGCGCTGGTTCGATGGTCGATATCGGGGAACGCATGCGCCAGGACGCGATGGAACAGATGGAAGCGCTGAGCGCACGCGCCGGCGGACCTGCAGTACCGTTCGAGAGCTTCGTGAGGATTGGCGCTGATGCGCCGCAGATCGCCAAGTTCGCCGAGGAGCACGATAGCGGCTTGATCGTGATCTCGACACATGGCCTCGGCGGCTTCGAGCGATGGATGCTGGGGAGCACCACCGAGCGCGTCTCGCGCCTGGCCAAGTGCCCCGTGCTCACAGTGAAGCCAAGCGACAGCAAGTCGGTGACCTAGCCTGCATTTCCGCTGCCCGAGTCATGACCACGTTGGCGGCGGCGACGTCCTGGACGCCCAGGCCGGTCAGATCGCAGACGGTGAGTTGATCGCCACTTGTCCGCCCCGGCGCCTCGCCGGCGCAGATCTTTCCCAGCTCGACAGCCCGCTCGGCCTCACCCGGAGCCCACTGCAGCTCGCCCAGTCGCACGCACTGGTCCCGAGAGTCCACCACGAAAAGATCTGCCTCGTGGAGAATCGTGGGATCGAGCTCCTGCTTTCCAGCGCCGTCGGAGCCGAGCGCCAAGACGTGGGCACCGGGCTTCAGCCAGGATCTGCGGACCAACGGCTCCCGGGCGGCCGTACAGGTGATCACGACGTCGGCCCCGGTGACCGTCGCTTGGACTTCGCGCACGGTCTCGACCCTGCACCGACTCCCCAGCCGGTCACGCACGGCTTCGGCCCGGAGCGCGGCGTGCTCGCCGCTCCTTCCCCAGATCCGCCTCCGGCGGGTCGAGGAGCGGCTCGAGCACAGTCCCGACGACAGCCGAGCTCTCCACATGGGCGCCAACGCTCTGGTGGCTCTCGCCGAGATCGAACGCGGTCTCGAGTGGGCCGACGGAGCACGGCAGCTGGAACCCGAGGAGCCCATGGTGCTGTACAACCTGGCCTGCATCTATTCCATGGCCGGCAAGCCGGACGAGGCGATCAGTTGCCTGGAGAAGAGCCTGTCTCACGGCGCCGCGTATCAGGAATGGTCGCGGCGCGACAGCAACCTGGACCCGCTACGTCAAAACCCCAGGTTCGTGCAGCTGATGGCCGAGGTCAAGGCCGGGCGTGCGCTTTTCTAACGAGATCTGGTGTTGAACACTCCCCCAACGTCGATTTGAGCCCTGCGGCGGTCTCGACTTCTCGCCATTCGGCCTCCGCGTCGATTCTCTAGGCAGGAACGATCCCTACATCGCCGGTTTGCCAAGGGACCGGACCAGTAACGTAGTTTACCAGGGGAGTCCCCGTATACCTGCGGCGTGATTCGCCCGACGTCGACTGGCTCGAGATCGATGGCCAGCCGTAGCTGACCGCGGGCTGGGGCTTCGGCTTGGTCCAGCGGCGAGGGCCTCGAGAGCGGCGAGGTCCCGGCACTCGCCTCAGTTCTGAGGAGGCTGCTCGGAATCCCACCTACGGGATCGCCGACAGCGACAGGCCTCGCGCGGTGATCTCGAGGTTGATCGCGTCGCGCAGCGCCCGGGTCTTGGCGGTTCGGCCGAAGTCGAGACCCTCGCTTGTGGCGCGATCGATGATGGTGCGCAGGGTCGCCTCGTTCATGCGTTCGAGGGGCCGGGCAACGCGCACGTCTCCGAGCAGCGTGCTTCCCCAGGCCTTGCCTTCGATGTCGAACCGGAGCGGATTGACCCGGGCTCTCGAAGTTCCCGGGAAAAGGGTGTGGGCGTAGGCGTCGAAGAAGGCGTGCTCGACACGACTGACCTCCATCAGCTGACTTGGGTCGGACACTCCCGCCAGCCGCCGGGCGGTGCTTACTGCTCCTGGAGTACTCTTGCCGCCCATCAGATCGGTCAACATGCCGACTACACGCTGCGGTACACCGGCGTGCTCGACCTCGAACTTCCGACCCGGGAACATGGGATCGGGGGGCGCCGTTCCCTTGCTCAGCATGTCGCGAAGCTCGTCGTTCGACGCCGCCTTGAGCGGGTCCACAGATCCCGGCTCGGGCCCACCCGACGGTCCTCGCATCTTGAGTTCCCTGTCGGCACTGTTCTTCCAGAAGCGCTCACGCCCAACGCCGTTCCAATCAGGGTACTCGCCCTTGGTGTTGGGCATGTCGATGGGGTCGCCAACCTTCCACTTCTTTCCAGGAGGCAACTCGGGAAACCGGTGCCAGTCCCAGGAGCGGCCAAGGCCCCCACCCGCCGCCGCCTCGCGCCGGACGGCGGCCAAGTAGTCGTTGGCATTGGAGGCGAACTCGGCTGCCGCGCCGTGCGGCCCGAGGGCGGCCTCGAACAGGGCCCGCGTGCGGCCGGCGGTCGTTCGCGCCCACTCGCTGGGCGACATCAGCGGCCCTACAGCCTCGCCGGCCTCGGAGAGGTAGCGCCGGTAGGCCGCCTGGAGGTCGGGACTCGAGAAGCCCGTGCCCCCGGAGTTGAGCAGGGTTCGGATCGATCGCGCGTCGGTCGGCACGACCTCGCCGCTCGCCGAGACGGCCCGTCCGATCTTGCTCAGGATCCGGCGCGCGTCGCTGATCTCGCCGGCGGGGAGGCTCTCGCCCCGGCGCAGCATCTCGTCCCAGCGCCGGATCTTGCCGAGCTCCGCGTCGCTCAGCGTGGCGACGCCTTTGGCGAGCTTGGACATCTCGTCTCCGCTCTTGCCCAGCGCCTTGATCGCCTTGTACCCGGCGCTGCCGATCTTGCGAGCTCCGCGCAGCAGGCTGCCGCTGACGAACGGAAGAACCGCCCCGATGCCCATCAGCGCCTTGTCGAGGAAGGTGAGTTTGCGCCCCCACCGGTCCTTGCCGGTGGACAGGCCGTAGACGAACTCGGTGATGTCGACGGCGTCGCCGACGATCGGGATCAAGCCGATCGCCGTGTCGACCGCGGTCGTGCCCAAAGTCTCTTCGAGGCTCTCGGACACCTCCGCGGGAATGCTCTTGAGCTCGGTACCCGTCTTCGCGAGCTTCTCTCCCTGATTCGGAACCTTGGAGATGTCGTCGACCTCGTAGACTCTCCAGCTGAAGTCGTAGACGACCTTGCTCCGCGTCACCCCGAGCATCTTGACCTCCACGGCCGGGGTCTTGACGATCGTGACGATCGTCGGCGTTCCCGTCGTGAGGCCGGCCTCCGTTCCGAGATCGACGTGGTACGAGTACCGAGCCTTCGCGGAGTAGGTCGGAGCCGAGATCCGCAGCGCCATCTTGTGCTTGGTGTGAACGATGTCGACGCCGTCGCCTCGCCGATTGACCACCACGGGCGCCGGCAGCAAGACCACACCGCTCGTCGTAGCGGTCGTACCTACATCGCTCGTTCCAACGAAGTTCGACGGCTTGATCGCCTCTCCCTCGCCCGGAACGAGCTCGGGATCCTGGGCCCGGTAGATCTCCACCGACGGGTTCTCTCCGCTGGCCAGGTGCGCGGTCGTCGGAAATCCCTTGAGGCTCACGCTCGTTCCGGGCGCGGCGACCACGCGGATGATCGGCCAGGCCCGCTTGGAGATCGGTGGTAGGTACTGGTAGGCGTAGGCCTTGCCGGTCCCGACGGTGGAGATCACCTTGATGTGCACCTGCCGGGTGTGCTTGTAGCTGAGGATCGCCTCCTTGCCGCTGTCGACGACGTTGAAGTCGCCCGGACCGAGCACCAGCGGCAGCGGGCCGAAGGTCGGCAAGCCCGGCTTGAGCACCGGGGGCCCGGACTTCGGATCGCGCTGGACTTTTGGTGTTCTCCCGCCGCCGGACTGCTGCATCACGTGGGTGAGCTCGTGCGCGAGCAGCCGGCGCCCACGCGGCGTGCCGGGCGCATACTGCCCCTGGCCGAAGACGATGTCCTGTCCCGCCGTGTAGGCATTGGCGCCGAGCCCTGCCGCCGAGGCCGTCGCCCCCTCACCGGAGTGCACCCGCACGCCGCTGAAGTCGCCGCCGAGACGCGATTCGAAGAAGCGGCGGCTGTCGGGACCCAGCCGTCTTCCCGAGTCGAGTCCTTCGAGCGCTCGCTCCTGCGACCTGGCGCTGCTGCCGCTCGACGGCGAGCGACGCACGACGTCCTTCTTGCCCTTGCACTTCGAACAGGTGCCTCCGCAGGCGCACGGTGCCGGCTTTCCGGACTCGACGGCGTGCGCGGTGCGGCTCGCCTGCTTCTCGAGCGGGTCGTCGACGCTGCCGACCTCGAGCTCCGTCTGGATCGCGCCCGAGCGCAGGAGGTGCTGAGCCCTCTGGTTCCCGCCACCGGGACCGTTCCTCGACCGTGAGCTGTCTCGCTGGGCCGACGACGCCTCGCTCGATCGGCTGCGGGGGGCTCGCGAACGACGGTGGGATCTCTCACTCAAGACTGCTTGCTCCTCAGGCCTGGGCCGAAAGAACCCGGTGGTACTGCTTGAAGTCCGCTGGCGAGGGCACCTTGCCCTGCTTGAGGATCTGGTGCTCGACGGCTCGAATGACGTGCTCCATCGTCACCCGACCGCCGTCGGCGGCGGCGAGAAAGGCCGAGGAGAGGGCGACGTTCTCGATGTCGCCGCCCGCCATCGGGAACTGGCGCGCCAGGAAGCCGAAGTCGACCCCCTCGTCGACCGGCGTGGCCGCGGGGAACAGGACCCGCCAGAGCCGTTCGCGCAGCTCGGTGTCCGGGTACGGGAACTCGACGACGTGGTGCATGCGCCGCGAGAAGGCCGGGTCGAGGTTGCGGCTCAAGTTGGTCGCCAGGATCGCCATGCCGTCGTAGTCCTCCATCTTCTGCAGCAAGTAGGCGACCTCGATGTTGGCGTAGCGATCGTGGGCGTCCTTGACCTCGGAGCGCTTTCCGAAAAGCGCGTCGGCCTCATCGAAGAAGAGGATGGCGTTGCTCCATTGCGCGGCGCGGAAGATACGGTCGAGGTTCTTCTCGGTCTCGCCGATGTACTTGCTGACCACACTCGAAAGGTCGATCCGGTAGAGGTCAAGGCTGAGATCGCGAGCGATGACCCCCGCCGTGAGGGTCTTGCCGGTGCCCGACGAGCCGGCGAACAGGACCTTGACGCCCGCTCCGCCGCCGCGTCGCGCACCGAAACCCCACTCGGAGAAGACCCGTCGGCGAAGCTGGACGCTGGCGACGATCTCGAGCAGCCGGCGTTGCGTCGCCTCGGGCAGCACGAGATCGTCCCAACCTTGCGACGACTCGACCTTGCGGGCGAGTCGGCCGATCTCGCCCCCGGTGCGAGCGCGTGCCGCAGCGAACAGCTCGGCTGCCCCTGGGTGGGCGCGGCTCTCGATCGCCGCCTGCTCGGCCGCTTCCGACACCGCATCCGCGATGTCGCCGACGGTCAGAACGAAGCGGTCAGCCAGCGTGTCGAGCGACGCTTCGGCGAGCTTCGCTTCACGCGCAGCGAGCTCGGCCTTCCAGGCCCTCTTGCGCTCTTCGTAGTCGCCCGTGGCGACAGAGAGAATCAAGCACCGTCGCAGCCGCGTCGCTCTCGGCGTCGGGCTCTCGGGCTCGACCAGGACGATCAGAGGGCCCGGGCCTTCGCCCAGCTCGCGGATCAACCTCAGGGCCGCGCCGCGCTCGTCGGCGGCGGCGAGGCCCGAGGCCGGATCCGAGGCCGAACCCGGGGTCGAGTCCGAGGCGTCGACCGCCAGCAGGCAGCCGGTGAGGCGCTGATGGAGCCGCAGCCGGCGCGCGAGTACGCCCGGTGCGGTGCCCTCGAGCGCGCGCGCCGGCTCGACTCTCACCAGCTCGGTCGCCAGCGCGCTGCCGATCGCCTCGAGCGCCGCCCAGCGGCCGCTGCCGCGCCGCCCTTCGACGAACAATGTCGGCGTCGCCCCCGGGAGTTGGGCGGCGAGCCGGGTGCCGAGTCGGGCGGCGAGCCGTCGCAGTCGGCCACCTGCCGCCGCGCTCACCGGAACGCTCTCCCACGAGCGTACCGGCCGCTGGCTCGAGATCCCGGGGCCGATCGGCGCGGCGGGCTCCTGGTCCATCACGAAGGCGGCCAGATGGGGAGCGGGTCGAAAGCTCCGGGCCAGCCACGACAACCGGTCGCCGCTCGGGTCGATCAGCTCGAGTGCTCCGCTGGCAAACAACCGGCCACCGGCCTCGAGCGCCGACCTGAGGTCGCCGGCGGCCTCTCGGTCGTCGCCGAACAGACGCAGCGCGAGATCCCTCGTCGGCCACTTCCTGTCCAGATCGTCGTTGAGGTAGGCGATCACGGTCTCGTAGCGCAGCTAGATCTCCGGCGCCACCGCGAGCAGCAGCACGTCGCGCTCGAAGTCCGTGAGGCCCAGTCGCTCGCCCACCTGCCACCAGCGCGAGCTCTGCGGGGCGAGCGCGTCGATCTCGCGGCGCAGCGCTTCGGCCGCCCGGTCGAGATCGCCGACGCGCACACCTCCGTCGCGTGCCTCGGATTCGATTAGCGCGTCGACCCGTTCGTCGCTGACGTAGAGACCGCGCAGCTCGTCCGCCGACAGCTCGTACCGCGCCCTCAGCCGCAGAGCCTCCCGCCGCATCAGCAGGTCTAGGCGGCTCAGCTCGGCGCTCAGGAGGTCTGGCATCGCCGCGCGCATCACTCCTCCGGGAACAGACAGAATGGGCGCTCGTCGAGCCAGGGCACGACGTAGGTCGCCCGCGCCAGAGAGGTTCGGTTCAAGACGAGGTAGAGCGGCGGCCGGCCGAGGCGGACAACTCGCCGACCGCTCTCTTCTTCGAGACTCGCGCGGAAGTCGAGGAAGTTGGCGAGCAGGAACTCCGGGCTGGAGTCGGCGAAGCCCGTCAGGTGTCGGGAGAAGGCGCTGAGCACGGCTCGCGCTGCGCGGTCGATCTCGTCCGCGACCGCCGACGGGAGCTGGGCGTCGATCGCATCGAGGTCTCGAGAGAGCTCCTCCGACCGCGAACCGTCACCGGCCTCTGAGGCTCGGCCGATTCGCGAGTCCGCCGCGCGCCTAGCCCAGGCCTGCACGTCGGCCTCCGTGGCCCAGGCCGCGAGATCGCTTCGAACAAAGGCCGGAGTGACGCCGAGCAGATCGCGAATGAGCGAATCATCGAAGACCGCCGCGGCGCGGTCCCCTGCCCAGCACTTGGCGGCCACCAACAGACGCAGCACCGCGGCTCGTCGAGCTTCCGACGCAGCCCACGCGTTCTCGTCCCTCTCGCCCGTCGAGCTCAAGGTTCGGGCGAGCTCGGGCAGCAAGAGGAACAGCCCGCCGTGCTCGGTGGATCGTCGTTGGAGTGGGGTTCCCGCGCCGGCATCGGCCTCCCCCAAGGCAGCGTTCTCTCTGGGCGCAACGGCCTTCAGCAGAAGCTCCGGCTCGAGGCCCACCAAGGGCGCGAGCTCTGCACGAGAAGCACTCAACGCCGTGGTCGGCTCCCCCCAGCTGAGACTCGCCAGCTCGCGCCGGCGCGCGTCCGGGTCGGTGGAGATCCGCCGCCTGAGCTCGACGCAGGCCCGCACGACCGAGACCAGGGCCTCTCCCAGAAGCCCGGGGTGGGAGCGGAGAACCTCGAGCGAGAGTGCGAGGGTCCGGCGTTCCGGTTCGGCCGGATCGAGGCTCACCTCTTCGAGCGCGGACGACTCGGCGAGGGCTCGCAGGCAGAGGGGCGGGGTGGCCGCGGCGCCGCTCGAAGCCACAAGCTCGCGCGCCACGCGCCTGGAGTCCGACTCGGACAGCTGTGCCACGACCTCCCACAGCTCCGCTTTCTCCAACCTCAACAAGGCGCGCAGGCCGACGCCGCGATCCGCGAGCAAGGCGGTGCGCACGGCAGCCGACACCGGCAGCGCAAGCAGACCGGAGAAACGCTCGTAGTACCAGGCCGACCTGGCTCGCCCTCGCACCATGTCTCTCACGAAGCAGGCTAGGTAGTGGGCCCGGTCGTCGAAGCGCAGGACGTTGCCACCGTCGGGTCCGCTGCTGAGAGCGCCCAGCAGGCTCCGGCACAGCGCGGCGGCCCACTGGCGACCCAATCGCGCCTCGTTCCACGCCGCGTCGACCTCTGCCTCGGCGTGGAGGTGCCGCACGAACCACACGCTCTCGTCGGAGTCTTCGACCAACGGACCGAGCAGACTGGCCACGGCCTCGGCGAGCTTGTGCGAGGCCCCGTCGAGCCGCTCCTGGACCCGGCGCGGTCGGGGATGATCGGCCGCGACTCGGTAGGTGGCGCGGATCCGGTCCACCGTCAGGGAGCTTTCCGCGACCCCCGTTTCCTCTCCCATCTAGCGCCCTCGCTCGTGGCCGCTCGCGAGCATCGGGTCGGGCGCCGTTTCGACCTCTTCGCGCGAGCGAAGAGCGCCAACCTCCCCGCGGAGGCGGCCGATCTCCTCGCGCAGCTCTCCAAGCAGCCGGCCGAAGACCGAGAAGTCCGGCAGGCCGACGGCGGTGTTGACGAGCTTGACGTCCTCTTCTTCGTCGGACTCCCACGCCCGGCCGACGAGCTGCCCGCAGGAGCTCTCCTCGAGCTCTTCGGGGCGGACGGCCACCGCCGTCCCGTCGTCCAGGCCGCTGGCAGCCAGGTAGTCGCCGGATCGCACCGGCCCCCGGACGCGCACCGGCACCTGTCCCAGGAACGCGATCCGCTCGTAGTCGCTCTCTGCGCCCGGACGCGGGCGGTTGCCGACGACGATCGGCGCGCTCGAGACGACCAGGACCTGATCCGCGTCGCGCGTCGAGCGACTGACCCGGCCGCCCCGCACGCCCACCACGTCGCCCTTGGAAAGTCGCTCGACGCCGTGCTCGCGGGGCAGCCACTCGGCGTAGTCGGCGCTCGACGTGTTGAGGCTCACGCCGCCGCTGCCATCGCCTTCGATCGCCCCGATGCCGTTGCCGGCTCCGAAGAAGGTCAGGAAATTGTTGCCGGAGCCGGGCGTGCTCCTCCCCACCCGAAGCGCCAGCACGTCGGCGTTGTCTCCCGTCGAGGTGTTCTCGATCGCGGCGACATGATCGTTGAGGTCGAACGCGCTCTCGTTGATGGAGTCGCGAACGTGCAGCCGCGACTGCGGGCTGGTCGTGTTGATGCCGACGAAACCGTTCGCTTCGCGAACGGTCATCCGCGTCGTGCCCGCGGTGCGCAGCGACAGGTTCTCGTCGTCGCTGCCGATGTTGCCGGTCTCGACCCGGATCTCCTTGTTGAAGTAGAAGCGTGCGCGATCGGTCTCGAGGCCGCACTGAGAGGTGGTCTTCGGACCGACGTCCACGTATCCCTGCCCAGTGCTCACCCGCAAGGCGCCGGACTGGTCGCCTCGCACTGCGCCCTGGACGTGAAGCGACTCTTCCGGCTCCTCTTCGCCGATGCCGATCTTGCCGCGGCGGCCGGCGATGAAGGCCTCGAACTCGGGCGCATCCTCATCGTCGGAGTTCGGGCTCTCGCGGAAGCGAAGCATCCCGCCGACGTCGTCCTTGTCGTAGAAGATGAGGTTCGGCCCGAGGTTCTTGTACTCGGTCCAGATCCGGCCCGCGTCGCCGCCTTCGCCGACGCTCAGGCCCTTGTGCACGGGCCGTCGGATCTCGAGCCCGTACTCGGGCTCGGTCGTGCCGATGCCGACGTTGCCGCCGACCTTCACGAACAGCCGCCCCTCCTCGACGCCGGTTTCTCCGAGGTTGAGGCCCGGACGGCCGTCGGCCTTCTGGCTGACGTGCCAGGTGGGTGTGCCGGCGGGGTCCTGGAACCCGATGAGCTCCTCGGTGGCGCCCTGGGCTCGAATCTCGAGCGGACGAGTAGGCTCGGGCACCCCTACGCCGGCCTTGCCGTCGTCGGTGACGACGAATTTCGGCTCCAGGGCATCGCCGGTGTCGTCGAGCGGACCGACCGCGAAGCGGTTGTCGCCGTCGGTTTCCTTCCCGACGACGAGCTGAAGGTCGCGGCCACCGAGGCTGTTGGCTTCCACTCGACGCACCAGCATGGGCACCCCGGCGTCGGTGCCGTCGACGAGGCGCAAGTCCAGCCGGCCGCCGAACAGCCTCGCGTCGCCGTCGACGCGCAGGTCGCCCTCGACCCACACCCGGTCCTCGGACCAGACGGTCGATGGTGCGACGTTGCGGTGGCGCAGCCGCAGCATACCGTCCGCGGCCAGCACCTCCTCGGCCACCACGCCCGCGTATTGGCGCAGTCGCCGGCTGAACAACAGATCCGGGTCGTTGCGCGGCACGAACTGACCCGGCTGGCCGGCGGTAAGGTGCGGTTCCCAGCGCACCGCCCCGATCGGCACCAGCCAGTGCACTCGCGGCTCGTCAGGGAACGCCTGGTAGGCGACGGACTCGTCGTAGAGCAGTACCGGCGGGTTCTGTGGGTCGAGCGCCTGCAAGGCGTCCTGAGCGTCCACCTGCTGCCCGGCCACGGTCACGGGATCGTGCCGGTCGCCGTGCGCCTTGCGCTCGCCGGCCGCGATCCGGAAGGTCTCGTGCACTCGCGCGTACGCACCCCCCCCGGCGCACAGCTCGAAGCCCGGCCGCGGCGGGGCGCCCGGCATCTCCTCGTAGCGCAGCCAGAGCGGAAAGAGCCTGCCGGGAGGATCGCCGCCGTCGAGGGCGGCGTCGTGAACCACCGCCCCGAACAGCTCGGCGGCGATCTTGTAGGGCGCCGTGACGACGATCACCCGGCCGAAGCCGTCGCAGGCCACGCCGGGCTGCAGGTAGACGTCGACGGAGCTTCCCCCGCCGCTCGCCGGCTTCTCGGTGAGCTGGAGACCCGCGACGATGCCCCAGGTGTGGGCACCGAGGGCGTGGCGAGAGAGTTGCTCTCGGGCGTACTCGACCGCCGCGTCGAGGTCGTCGGCGCCCAGGTACTGGCCCTCGAAGTAATCGGGTCGATCGGCCGGGTTGGTCGGCATCGCGTCCTCCTATCCGAGCGCGTCCAGACGGTCGGTCAATTGCGTGATCAGGTCGGCCTGGCCGCGCACGGTGCGGCGTAGCTCGGCCACTTCGTCGCGGAGTTTCTCTCCGCCCGGCTCGCCGGCTACCGCCGCGAGCCCGCCGAGCAAGTTACCGATCTGTTCGGGAGCGACGGCGTTGAAGACGGTTCCGCCGGCATAGTTGAGCAGCGCGAACTGGGTCATGTTCGAGCGCTCCTCGTCGCTCAGCAGCGGTTCGCCCGAGGAGTCGCGACCGCCGAGCAGACCGAGGGCGACGCGTGACGGGTCGGGCGCCACGGCGCGGTCTGCGAACGCGTCGCCGGCCAGGCCGGTGAACGCCGCCGTGCTCTTCATCTTCGGTCGTGCCGCCCCGGCGCGGGCCTCGCCCGCGACGGCGTTTTCCGGCTGTGCCACGAACGCCGGCTCTCCTCGGATCAGGACGCCCTCGAGGTGGCAGCAGAGCTTCTCGATGAGCTCGCGAAGGTCGCGCCCGAAGGGCAGCCACGAGAGCCAGTAGCGCAGGTTCGGGAAGGTCACGGCGAAACGGCGGTGGATCGTCCAGTTGCAGATCTTCAGGATCTTGCAGTCCTTCTTTCGCACCTTGATCGATGCCAGCGGCACTCTCGGATCGCAGACCGGAGCCGGGCACGGCGGCAGCAGCGCCGAGCACAGGCAGTGGATGAAGTACTCCATGATCAGCTCGATGATCTGTTGCTTGGCTTGCTGGATCTGGGCGGCACTGCCGGTCGGATCGTCGGGACTCGGCGGCGGACAGGCGATCTTGGCCAGCCGGCTGCACCAGTCGCAGTTCGTCGTCGGATGCTCGGAGAAGAGGTGGTAGAGACTCTCGCGCGCCTGACAAAGCCACTGGTGCTCGTCCTGGGGCGGCGCACCCGGGTCCGTGGCCTGGGGCAGAAACTCCTTGATCCTCCCGAGGCACTCTTGGAAGCGCTCCAGGAGGGCGCCCTCCTCCACCTCGTCGGCTTCCTTGCGTTGTGGAACCCGGCAGAGCTCGAAGGCGTAGCCCTCGCAGATCACCGTCGGCTCGCACTCGGGCGGCTTGGGCTTGCAGGACGATCCCTTCGTCTCCTTGCAGCCGCACGAGTCGGAGCCGGAGCCACCGCACTCGCATCCGCACTCGCACGAGCCTCCGCACTCGCACGAGCAGGCGGCCTCGGACCGCCGCAGCGGCGTGACGCCCCGCGTGGCGCGCTCGTCGTACCGGATCGAGAGGATCCACTCCTCGGTGAGCTCCTCACAGTCCTCCGCTTCGTGGTAGGGCGGACAGGGCTCGCACTGCCAGTGGCGCTCCTGCTCGCGGCACTTGCGGATCAGCGCGCACACGTCGACGGTCTCCTCGGCGCAGACGACGATGTCCTCTCCGCAGGGACCGAGCGCGTAGCCGGAGCTCACCGTCACGAGGTTCTTGCAGTCGTGACAGAGCACCTCCAGGCCGCAGACGACGCCCCAGCCGTGCAGGTAACGATTGTGGAGCCGGCTCTTGGCGACGATGTAGTGGTCGAGCCGGTTGAGGTCCTCGTCGGTCAAGAGCTGGCCGGCGAAGAAGCGCGGACGGCAGAGGCACTCCAAGCCGCCGCACGCGGGGCAAGCACAGGGCTTCGGCTTACAACAGGGCGCCTGTCGCGAGGTGGACACGGAGCGGCCGGCTGGGGTCCTGGTGGTGTGCTGGTAGGCCATGATTCCTCCCCGTCAGTCGAAGCTGATGAGATGACGGATGTCGTCGATGATGCCCGCGGAGATCCCCTGGATCTCGGCGAGGTCTTCCAGGCTCCCGAGCGGCCCCTCCTGGCGTCGCTCGAGGATGCGATCGGCGAGCACTTCGCCGATGCGCGGTAGAGAGATGAGCTGCTCGCGCGAGGCGTGGTTGATGAGCACGAGCGGCTCGAGGTCGGGCTTGTCGCGGACCCAGAACCAGCTCTCGAAAGTCCCGCCCTGGATCCCGAACACACTGCCCGCCGGTCGATCGCCGGTCGGAAGCTCGCCGCGCACGTGCTCGGCGTCGACGGCGCGGTTGTTCTCGTCGAGCACGAAGTCGCCGCGCAGGATCACCCAGAGATCGCCGAGATCGCCCTCGACGATCTGCTTGGCGATCGGGGTCTCGAGGTCGAGGATGAAAGCCGCTCCGCGAGCGAGCGGCGCCGGCGTCTGCCTGGCGTCGACGATGAGCTTGCCGCTCGCGTCGGGGGTGTACTCGACGCCCACGGTCGACCCACGAATCGGGCAACGGCACCAGAAGCCCTCCTCGGCGCTCTGGCCGTTGCGCAGGGCCAGCGTCTGAAAGACGTGACGGGCGTCGACCGTCTTGACCGAAATGTCGTCGGAGAAACCGATGACGATGCCGGGGCGCTGTCCGCCGTCGAGCCCTTCCACCAGCAGCAAGGGGTTGTTGCCGGTGTCGTGCCGCCAGCTCAGCGCCTCGATGCGCGTCAGGTCGGGCTCGAGTCCGGGTCCGGGCGGGCCCTCGGCTCCCGGGTCGCCCTTGGCGCCCGGATCCCCCTTGTCCCCTTTGTCGCCCTTGTCGCCTTTGTCTCCTTTCGCGCCTGCAGCGCCCGCCGATCCCGGCGGGCCGGGAGGTCCCTGAGGTCCGGTGCCGCCCGCTCCGCCGGCGGCGTGCATCGCGCACTCGAGCAGCTCGGCGAGAACCTGGGTGCTCGGCAACAGCCGGCGGCCCTTGCGGTTGTCGATGCGGACCACCTTCTGCGCGTCGTCGACGGCTGGGTCCGACGGTGGATCCGTCGGGTCCTCGAAATCGTCGCCGACGTTGTAGTTCTCGATCGTGGCGAGGACGACGCAGTTGGCCTCCTCACAATCGCAGCAGCCCTCGAGGTGACGCCACAGGATCTCCTCGCACGCCAGCTCCGAGACGTTCAGGATAGCGACGCCGCCGGCGCAGGGGTCCGTCAGCTCGCCGGCGAACGGCGCGTAGAGGCGCTCACCGGAGGAGGTCAGAAGCAAATGGCGAGCCTTCTCCCCCACCTCGACCGGCGCGCTGGCGACGGTCGGCGACCCCTGGAGGAGCCGGTGTAGGTCGACCGCCTGAACGACGAACTGCGGACCGGACGAATCCTCTTGCAGGACGAACAGCCATTTGCCCGCCGGTGAGACCGCCAGGCTCAGGGGCTCGTGGTCGAGGGTGTGGGTGGCGACGAGCCCGACCGGATCGGTGCCGACCAGATGGAAGCGCTCGAGCGCTGGATCCGAGACCGCGAGCAGGTCAGGGCCGGTGCTGGCGACCGTCACGATCTCCCGCCCGTCGGATCCCGACGGCAGTACCGCCAGCGGAGACTCGGCGGCCTCGGCGCCCGCCGCCAGGTCGGCTGCGCGCACGTTGGGGCTCGACGCCTCCACCGTGTAGGCGCGCCCGCCGTCGCTCGACAGGCTGAGCCCATGCTGTGCTGCCCCGAACGGGACGCTCGCGACAGTACCCACGAGGGCGGCGTCCCAGATCGACAGCTCGCCGACGTCTTCGACGAGGACGAGCACCCGGTCGTCCGGGGCGACGGCCACGGCGATCCCGCTGCCGACGCTACCGGGAAGGTCGACCTCCGCGAGCGGAGCCGCGGACAGATCGGCGGTGTCGAGCATGAGGAGGCGGCGCGGATCGGTCGTGGGGTCGCCGGTCGGCTCGGCGGCGACGTAGAGCCGGGTGCCGTCGTTCGAGGTCGCCAGCGCCAGACCGGCGGCCGGGAGGTTGTGGCACTCCTGAATCGCGTGGTGGTCCGTCCCGACCTTGTAGATCGCGACGTCGGTTCCCTCGGTCAGCACGTAGAGCCGTTGGCTCCCTTCGTGCAAGGCCACGCGGGAGGCGTGGGCGATTCCCACCGTGTTGTGCCATTCGACGAGCGGAGCGTGGAACGGCTCGACCTGCGGCTCGGAAGCGAACCGTACGTCGACGTCGTACGACTCCAGGATCCGGTTGGGAGCGCAGCGCGTGTCGTCGCAACCACACTCGTCGTAGAGCACCGGGACCTCTTCGGTCGGGCACTCGCGGTACCGCAGGCAGATCTCGAGGGTGTGGGCGTCGGTGTCCTGCGCTTCGATCAATCCCTGCACCGTGGCCGACTGGGTGACGTCGATGCACTCCTCCTCGGTGACGAGGATCTCGTGGCCGCAGCAGTCGACGGCGGTCCCCGGCTCGATGCAAACGAAGCGATCGCGGCAAGCCGGGTTCTCGTGCTGCTTGACCTTCAGACCGCAGACGACACCCCAGCCGTGCAGGCGCTGGTGATGGTGACGGAGCTTCTCGCGGTAGTAGCACTGCTCGTCGGTGAAGTCCCGCTCGACCAGCAACTTGCCGGTGAAGTAGTGGTTGCGCCTGAAGGCGTCGAAACCACACGCGGGGCAGGACGGATCGCCGCATTCTTCGATCGGATGTGCCATGACGGTTCCTCTTTCTTGCTTCGACTCAACCCAGTTTCGTCGTGCTTCCCACCCGCGACCGGTCCCCCACCCGGACCGTCGCCCGCCGATCCCCACGCGGCACGCCCTGCAACACGGTGGCGGCTCCCAGCGGTGCCTCGCCCAGCGTGACGCCCGCCGGATAGCGGCCGACCACCGAGTCGAGGCCGATCATCGACTGGAAACCGATGCGGAAGCGGGGCTCGACCAGCTCCAGCTGCACCTCGGTGTGGGCAGGCTTCTCGGCCTCGAGCATCGCCATCAGGCCCACGCGCCGCTGCTTCGTGCGGGCGCAGGAGGCGGGCACGAAGACCGAGAAACGGTGAGCGTAGACGTGGAAGGGATCGCGGTGCGGATCTCGGGTGGTATCGAGCCGTGTCGCGCAGAGCTCGGCGCCCTCGTCGAGCTGGCTTCGATTGACGATTCGCCGTCCCCACAACCGGGCTTGCTCGCCGAGCCTCCCGGCTCCCAGAAACATCCAGCGCCGCAACCTGAAGTGCTCGAGGATGAGAGGCGGGGGCGACCATTCGACCTTCGGCGGTGGCGGCCCGCAGTTCGGCGGCACGGGCCTGCAGCGCGACCGCGGTCGGGCGTCACAGCAAGATCCGGCGCGTGGCCCCATCCCCAGGAGAATGAGCAGCCTGCGCTGCAGACCCGAGCGCGTTCCACGTAGCGCATAGCCCGGAACCGCTTCTCGGACCAGCCGGCGACGAAGGCTCTCGGGCCACGCCACCGAGAGCGACACCCCCACCCAAGAGGCGAGCCACGACAGGAAGTCGACGCCGCCGCCCGAGCTTCGATTAGCCGGCGCGGCCGACGGGTCGAAGTATCGAGCTTGATGATCGATCTCCGACTCGATGCCCCGCAGGCCGGTGTCGAAGATCGCCAGTAGCCGATCGGCGAAGTCGGCCGACGTCGGGTCCTCTCCGAAGACCGCAGGCAGATAGCGGCGCAGGCTGATTCGCGGGTACTCCACCTTCACGGCGTCGATCTTCGGCGTGCTGGTGCCGTCCCCCATGAGCTCCAGGCGCAACCAGAGGAAGCGTCCGGGGGCGCTGCGCACGAGGCAGTCCCACGGGCGGCCGACGACGTCCGAGGTCGCTTGCCGCGTGGCCCAGGCCTCCTCAGGCAGCTGCGCCACATGAGCGAACGGCAGCGCTGTTCCGGACGTGAAGGTCGACACGCGCACCCGCGCCACGTCGCTGAAGGCGCCGTGCAGCTCGACCCGGTGCCACGAGCAGTCGTGCAGCTTGCTGTCGAGCGGCTCGCTCCAGTAGAAGCCCTGCTTCGAGAAGACGGGCTGCGGCGCCGGAGGTGGAGGCGAGACGCGGTCGCCGCGCAGGTCGAAGACGGCGTCACCGTCCCAATTCGCGCACAGCGCGCCGAGGTGGAGGAAGCCCGCCGCATCGATCTCGAGCGGTAGGGCGCCGAAGTGCTCGGCGATCTCGGCGGGCCGCAGCGCCCGGCCGACCTCGACGCCGCCGGCGTCCAGGATCCGCACCTCGTCCTCGCCCTGCGCCGACACGTAAATACGGCCGCGACAGTCGACGGCCACGTGGCGGACGGCTCCCAGACCCCCGAAGGACTCGAGCCACCGCCCCCCCCGATCGAACACGTGCAGGGAGCCGTTGGCTGAATCGCCGACCAGCACCCGCCCGTGGCGAGCGAACGCGATCGCGACCGGTTCCCACGGCTGCGCCAGGCCGGCATTCGCCGGAGGAGCCCAGTGCCCTCGCAGGACATAACCGTCAAGCGCAAAGACCGCCACCCGCGAGTTGCCGGGATCGCAGACGTAGAGGTCGCCCTTGCAGATCCCGATGCCCCCGACCCGTTCCAGCTGCCGAGGTCCGCTTCCCGCCCCGCCGAAGCAGGGCACGGATACGAAGACGCAATCACAAGGGTCGAAGCGCTTCAGCTGCAGCCCCACCGCGTCGACCAGGTAGAGATCGCAGGCCCCGGCGAGGGCTGCGTTTGTCGGAGTCACCAGCCCACCGAACGATCCGTTGGGGTCGGCGAGCCATAGGTCGCTGCCGGGCAGCTGCGTCAGCCCGAGCGCCCCGTCGCGCGGCCCCGGTTCGACATCCTCGAGCGCCGCCGAGCGCCAGCCGGTACGCCCGTCCAGACGCCACCAGGTGGGGTCGTGCGGAGGGCTCGGAAGCGGTGGCAGGGTCGTCGGGCTCATGACGCCTCGAAGTCGTAGTCGATCTCGATCGAGTGCTCGGTCGAGTAGAGGAGCACGCCATCGGGGACGCACACGTCGGTGCACTCGGGCGTCACGATCCGATCGACCGAGACTTGCAGACGCGCGATCCGCTCGACGCCTTCGACGGCGAGGACGCGCTGATAGACGTGCGAGTAGTAGACGTCTCCACCGAAGGGCCAGCCCCTGCCGTCGTCGCCGCCCGTCAGGGCATGGAAGTAGCCGTCGAGTGCGGCCTCGACCTCCTGGCGGACGCGCAGCAGGTCGGCGTGCCGGTCCGCCACGAGCTCGACGTCGACGCTCACCGGCAGGTAGGTGGGCGCCACGACGTAGAGCTCCGTGGTGAGCAGGCGCCGCTGTTCGAGGTACTCACAGACGGTTCGGAGCGTCCCGGCGCTCGGCATCGGCCTGTCCGAGTCGCTCTCGGGCACCACGATGACGGTGACCACGCCGGGGACCTTGACGCCGGGGAAGTCAGGGTGATGCAAAGGCAGAGCCCGAGCGCGCTCGATGGCCGCTGCCTGGCGAGCCAGGTGCTCGAAGTCTTCCGTACTGACCGCGCGGCAACGGCTCTTGAGCAGCTGAGGCGCTCGCAGCTTGGCTTCGGCCAGAGTCTCTTCGTCGAGGCCGCCGAACGCCGGTCGCAGATTGCCGACCCCGCCCTCGTCGATGCCCGCGATCGAGCTCAGCACGCCGCTGATCTGGCCGGCCGCGACGTTGCCGGCGCGGCCTCCTCCGAAGCGGTACTCGCGCGCCACGACATTGGCGGAGGGGTTGAGGACGTTGGCCACCGGAATGGCTCCGTGCCGCCCATCGCCGAACCGGATCTCGCCGGTCGTGCGATTGAGGACGTAGTGTCGATCCTCGGGACCGGAGGCGAAGAAGTCGTCGACCGGCTCCCAGGTCTCGAAGCCGCTTCCCTCGTCGACCTCGAGCGACAGCGAGCCAGCCAGAACCGGTGCGTTGGCCGTCTGGAAGGTCTGATGCGGCCGTCCCTCGCTGCCGCCCAGGACTTCGTGCCGGGCGGTCTCCGCCTGCTCGGCGGGCACGGTGTTCGTCCTCACCGCCACCAGCCTCGGCGACCTCTCGTAGGCACTCCGCGCCAGGCGGGCGCGGATCCAGTAGTACTGGTCGGCGAGCGAGCCGAGTGCGGCATGCACCATCTCGCCTTTCTTCGGCGTCTTGACGAAGACGTGGCCGGAACGCGTGAGCGCCACGGTCTCGTCCCGGAGGACGCTCATGGCCTGCCAGGAGGACCCGTTCCAGAACTCCCACGCGAGTGTCGCCGAGGGATAGGCCGCCAGGGCGGGGAGACCGCAGTCGAGAACCGAGCCTCCGTCTTCCTCTCCCGCGGTCCAGAAGGCCAACTCGAGTTGCGTGCGCGGGAAGTCCTGGGACCAGTCGAAGCCGAGCAGGAGCGCACTGTCGGCAGCAGCCAGGGGTCCGAACGGCTCGAATCCGAGGTCGGCGCTGTCGTTGCCGGCGGTAAGGTCGGAGAACGCGTAGCCGTCGAAGCTCTGCACCGCAGCCAGCCGAGCGGCGAGAGCGATCAGCGGACGCTGGGTCTCGAAAACGATCGGCGGCTCACCGGGCGCGGCCGTCGCCGAGACTTGAGTGCGCTCGGGAATCGCCACCGTCGGCTCGGGGTGGTTGTCGAGCACCGGAAAGGTGATCTCCGTCAGTGCCGGTGCCGCCGGTTTGAGCTCGATGCCCAGCAGCTCGAGGAACTTCAGGTAGTTGGCCTCGGGCACCTTGCCGAGCCGGTAGACCAGCATCTCGGTCAACCACGAGAACGTCTGCACCAGGGTGATGCCCGGGTCGCTGTGGTTGAGATCGGTCCAGACGGGCGTCCACTCCGGCGCGTAGCGAGCGATGCGCGTGCGCGCCTCGTCCACGATGTCGCCGTAAGTGCGATCGTCGATCTTCGGTAGGTGCTCGATCAGTGACATGCCTCAGCTGCCTTCCCGGATGTAGAACGGGTACACGAGGTTGCCGAGCGCGTTGTTGGCGCGGACTCGGTAGTCGACGCGGATCAGCAAGAGATTGGGCCGGCCCGGCGCCGACTCAGCGCGCACGTCGAGAACGTCGACCCGCGGCTCGAAACTCACCAGCGCGGTGCGCACCGACTCGACGACGGCGCTCAGGGTCAGCTGGTTGTTCGACGCGAAGACCAGCTCGTGCATGCCGCACCCGAACTCGGGCATCATCACTCGCTCGCCCTTGGCGGTGCTCAGGATGAGGTAGATGGACTCCTCGATGCGCTGCTCGTAGCTCGCCCGCGCGATGCTGCCCTGCGGGGTGACCTGGAGCGGGAACCTCCAGCCGACTCCCAGGAAGTCTCTCGTGCCGGTCGTCATCTCCTCACCCTTCTCATCCCGGCAGACTCTCGATCGTCTTCTTCAGGCCCTCGATGGTCTCCTTGATCGCGTCGATGGTCGCGGTCGCGTCCTCTTGAATCGAGATGCCGCTGAAGTCCGGGAGCTCGAGATCGAGGCCCACGACGCCGCCGAGCGAGCCAGCCATGTCCATGAGGGGCTCGATGGCCTCGAGCGACAGCGTCAGGTTGTCCATCGCCGATGCGGCGTTGTCGCGCGCGCACTCGATCGACGCCTCGAGGACGGGATTGCCCTCCCCTGCGCTCAGATCGATCGAGGCCTGGAACTCGATCAGGCTCTCGATCTGCTCGATGAAGCACAGGAAGAACCCGATGACCAGCTCGAGAATGCCCTTGAGCGTGAGGGCGATGCTCGGCAGCCCCAGCGCACCGAAGCAGGGAGCCAGATCCGCGAGCTTCTCGAGAATCTCGGTCGTCTCGGTGAGAGGCGACTTGACGAAGCTTTCCATCGCTTTGAAGACGGCGAGGATCTTCAAGAGGCACGTCATGCTCGCCAGCAGCGGGGCGATCTGCAGCATGAGATTGATGCCGAGCGTGCACTGCGAGGGCGAGCCCACCGAGAAGTCGAGCAGCCCCTTGAGCTCCGCCATCCCCAGAATGTTGATGCTGGGGATCTTGGGGATCTTCGGCAGCTTGGGACAGGGAATCTCGACTTCGAGTGCCATCGGTGTCTCAGATCGGGTTGGGCGTCGGCGCGACCGGCCGGCCGTTGATCGTTACGGTGGGCGCCTGGATGTCGATCGTGGCAACCCCGCGGATGGAGATGCGCGCATTCGACAGCTCGACGACGTTGCCGTGTGCATCCTCCAGTCGAACGTGCCCCTGGTCGCCGGCGGCGGGCGTCGGGTCGTAGAGCGTGATCTGATGGCCGTTGAGCGAGCGAATGAGGCGCTCGCGAGGATCATCGCTCGGCGGAGGATCGGCGCCGTTCCACAGGAAGCCCACGATGAACGGGTGGTCGAACTCTCCGTGCTCGAACGCCACCAGCACCTCGTCGCCCACCTCCGGCATCAGGAAGGCGCCGCGCCCCTTGCCCGCGAAAGCGGCGGCGACGGGCGCCCAGGAGCTGCTGTGGCGATCGGGCAGCCAGGGGAACTTGACCTGGATCCGGCCCTGTCCGTTTGGGTCGTCGAGGTTCACGACGATGCCGACGACGACACCCGCCTGGTTCTTCATGTCGTCTCCCCTCCCTTCTCGTCCTCACGGCGCGCCTTGAAGGCGGTCGTGTAGCCGCCGTCTCCGATCTTGTGGGTGGTCTCGGTGACGAAGTAGGTACCGCTGAAGCGCGAACCGAGGCCCCGGATCTCCACCTTGCGCCCCGCCCGCAGATCGGGCAGCCCGATCGTCGTGCCGCTCGCCTTGACCATCTCCTTGTCGCGGTCGGTGAGCATGTCGAGGGCCAGCTTCTTGGCCTCCTTCTTCGAGAAGACGGGCCGGTCGACGACGACCTCCTCACGGGGATCGCATTTCTGGATGTGGCGCAGGTCGCGGTTGCGCTTCTTGAACTCCTTGTCGTCGATCGAGACCTTCTCCTTGATCGGCTTCTTGGTCTTGCGATCCCAGCCGTTGACGGTCACCGACTTGACCTGGTTGGCGGTCGTCAGCGTCGGCTTGAAATCGATCAGCGACTTACCCCACTCGAGCGCGAAGGTGACGTCGCGCGGCGCGGTCTGCTCGCCTCCGTCCGAGGGGCCGAAGTAGAGGTGCCGCTCTCCCCCACCGCCCGGCTCGGCCTCCCGAATCACGACGACGTAGCCCCGCAGCCGCGCCCTGGCGAGCAGGAAGTCGATGTCGTGCTGGTTCTTCTCAGCGACGTAATCGATGCGCGGTTCCTTGGCGAGCGCCGCCTCGTCGATCCGAATGGGCAGCGGGAAACGCTTCGCGCCGTCGTCCTTCAGCTGCGCGATCTCGCGCGCGATCTCGCTGTCGCGCCGTTTGACCCAGGAGTAGGTGTACTGCTTGCGCCGCAGCTGGTGGAGCACGTTCAGTCCTCGAACGCTCAGGGTCGGGGCGCCGGAGGAGGGAAAGTTCGGTTCCATGGTCGTGAAGTTGCCGGTGAGCAGAACCGGTAGCTCGCCCCGGTAGCCCATTCGCAGCACCACCTGCTTGTGGCACGGCTCGAACAGCCGATAGCGGATGCTGTCGGGCGATCCTCCTTCGAGGTCGGCCTTCGACTCGGAGCCGACGTACTTGAACCGCCCCTTGTCGGCGTCCCAGTTGTTGACGGTCAGCTCGAAGCTGTCGAGCTTCTTGACGTCGTCCTTATAGGTCAGCTCGATCACGTCGCGCAGCACGTTCCTCGGCAGCCCCGCACCGTCGATCCGCAGCTCGAACCGAGGCACGTAGAAAGAGCCTTGGTGGCGCGACTCGTCGAGCAGGGTGACCGGTTCCACGTGCAGATCTCCTCAAGGCACCGGTGGCATGTGCAGAATCGTTCCCGGCCGCAGCCGCCTCGGGTCTTCGATGCCGTTGGCGTCGGCGATGCGGCGCCATTCGCCGGCCCGCTCGTAATGGTCGGCGGCAATCGCCGAGAGCCGGTCGCCGCTCACCACGACGTGGGCTCGAGTCCGATCTGGCGAGCTCAGGTTGAGCTCGGCCAGCTGCTTCTCGAGCGGCTTGAACTCTCGCAGGGTCACGTTCAGCGTCGCCCTCAGAGGAACGCCCTGCGAGCTGAAGAGCGTGAACTCCTGCTTGACGCTCTCGACGATGCACCAGAACGAGTTGCGCTTCTGATTGCCGACGTGCGCGGAGACGTCGTTGCCGGGAAACTCGTCGTTCCACAGGAAATGGCACGTCGGCGGCGCGTGGCGCTCCGGCTCGATCTTGGTCAGCTCGTAGATCCGGTCCGTGTGGCGCGTGACACTGATAGCGCCCTCGCCCATGCCGTCCTCGGTGGTGTCGAAGAACAACTCCAGGTTGAGCTTCTCGTTTTGCCCTCGAACGAATTGCAGGAGGGGGGCATCGAGTCCGGGGATGCCGATCTCGGCGATCAGGTTGGAGCGCTCGAGCGCCAACTTGCCGGGATTGAACTGCAGCGGGATGAACTCCATCTCGCCGCTCGCCCAGCTGACCACCAGCATCGCCTTCTCGGGTTGTTGCACGGTCGCCTAGCCCTCCTCGAGATCACTGCTCAAGCCGGCGCCGAGACGCTGCTCCGCGTTCACCCGCTCGAGGTGCTCCTCGCGCTCCTCGACCGCCTTCATCACGGTTCCGACGATCTTCTTCAGGGTCTCCGGCACCAGCACGGACTCGCCGTCCAGGGCTCGAAGCGTGCTGCTCAGTTCACCGATGTTCACTTCCATCGCTCGCTCCTCAAGGCACCAAGCCCTCGACCGCCGCAGTGCCGAGGCCCAGGTTGGAGAGTTGGTGGATCCCCTCGTGGGAGATCTCGATCGTCTCGATCGCGACCGCGTTGTCGGTCGCGTTGAGGGTCGGTCCGGTGTACTTGACCGGGAGCCCACGCCGGAAGTACCAGACGCTGCTCGGCGCGCCGCCTTCGTCGAGCAGCGCGACAAAGCCGTCCCGGCGCCTGCCCCGCCCCTCGGCGAAACCGAAGTGCCAGTCCCACAGGTCGGTGCTGAGGCCGATGCCCTTCTTCAGGGTCAGGTTCGCCCACTTGACGCGACTCGGAAAGTGGAGCACCGCACCGTTGCGCCCGCCCTCTTCCCAATCCTCGACGTCGAGGGTCATCTCGAGACCGTCGCACTCCGAGAAGCCTCCGACCGCGCGCTCGACGATGCCCGGGATGTCGAGCGAGTCGCCGGCCACCATCCCGCTCGTCGAGTCGATCAAGCTGACCCGAAAGTTGAAGGCCATGAGCGGATCCATTCGCCCTCCGGGTCCACCGATACCGAGCAGTGCGCTCATGCGACCGCTCCCTTGGCGAGCCGCACTTCCTCGATCTCGAGCTCGTTGCCGGTGCGCCCCACCCGCAGGACGACGAACTCGAACGGCACCGTCGGAGCGATGCCGACGTCTACCACCATGCGACCTGCCCGCCGTTCGTGAGGCGGGTTGTTGGTCTCGTCGCACTTGACGAAGAAGGCAGCCTCGGCGGTCGGCCCCATCAACGCACCCCGTTGCCACAGCGTCAGCAGGAAGCTCGTGAGCGCCAGTCGTAGCTTCGCGCGCGTGAACCGATCGTTGGGCTCGAAGGCGGCCCACTGGGTAGCCAGATCGACCGACTTACGCACTGCACACACGAGGCGGCGCACGTTCACGAAACGCCAGTCCGGATCGCTGCTGAGGGTTCGCGCCCCGAGCACCCGGAGCCCTCGTCCCGGGACCGCGCGCAGCACGTTCACACCGAGGTCGTTGAGTGGCCCGTGCGCGGCAGGACTGACCGCGACCGTGACGTCCTGGGCCCAGGCCAGTGGGCGGTTCGCCGCCGCCGCGTGCACGCCGACCTCGAAGTCCTTGTCCGCATACTGTCCGGCGACGTGGCCAACGACCGGAATCGTCCGGGTCTCGCCACGGCTCTCGCGCAGCGGGTCGACGACCCGCACCCAGGGGTAGAAGAGGGCCGCGAAGTCCGAGTCGAAGCGGGAACGCCAGGCGGTCGCGGCCGCTCGCCCGAGCTCATCGTCCCGTGAGGCGCTCCACGGCGGAGTCAGGAGCGCGATTCGATCGCGACGCCGTTCACAGTGGTCGACGAGCGCCGCCTGGACTCGGTACACCTGCTCGTCTTCGAATGTCGGCGGCACCTCGGGAATCGCCCACCTGTGGGGCTCGGCCGGGGGCAGGTAGTCGGTCGGCAGACACGGGTCCGCTATGCACGGCTCGGGCGGCGCGAGGAGCGGCGGCTGCACCGGTCGAACGTGAATGTCCGGAATGGCAACCAGCCCGATCTCTCTGACCTCGCCGAGGGCGGTGAGCCCCCTCCTCCAGTGGCGCCTGGCGGCGTCGCTCGCGCGAGGATCCACCTCCCGACCGAGGAAGTCCTCGACCCCCAGCGCGGCGAGGCCGTCCCTACCCCCGGCGAGAGGATGGGGAGCCGCTCCAGCCAGGTCGAGTGCATCGAGCGGATCGGTGTGGTCGTCGGCCTCGCGAATCGTGAGCGCGTGCGGCGGTGTCGGCAGAGCGTCGCGAACTGCTGTCTCCTCGGGCGCTCTCCACGGGGCCAGCCGGCGAGGACCGTAACGATGGTGCTCGGGAACGGGAGCCAGGTGGTCATGGCGCTCGATCAACCGCCCGCGATGCCACACGAGCACCGTGTACTCGACGCTGTCGACGAAGACCGGACGGTCGACATCGAAACCGGTGAGCGGACTCTCCCAGGCGAGGCGGGCTCTCGGGTCGGGATTCACCCAATGAAGCACCGAGACCAAAGGGTCGACCTCCGACACCACCTTGAACTGCGGCGGGTGGGGCTCCTGGGTGAGCCGCACCATCCCGGCGCGCTCGAAGCCGCTCGTGCCGAGCACCGTCGCGGCGACCGGCTCGGAGTCGGAGGCCACGGACGCGGTCTGTGCCCGGTGCACCTCGACCACTCGGACCGCCAGCTCGTCGCCCCAAGACCCGGGGCTGGAGGCGGACAGGACCCAGCCGCCAGCGCCGGAACGTGCCGGGACGGTCACCGCGGCGGGCGCGGCACCGGCGGCGAGATCCTTCGACGCGACCCGCACGACCCAGCAACGTCTCCCGCCGTTCTCGAAGAACGCCCGCACCGAGTAAGCGAGGAAGGCACTGCCCGAGAAGCCCCCGAAGTGGGCGGTGAACTGCCGCCAGGACTCGACCGGTACCGGCGTGTCGAGAGGCCCGCGCGCGGCGATGCCGACGAAGCCCGCCACGTCCATGCGCACCGGACCGATCGCCGGTGCGGCCGTGTCGGCCACTTCGTAGTACACGCCGGGAGTCGAGTATTCGGCCATCGGGTCAGCCGCCCTGCGTCAAACCCTCGTGCACGATCTCGACGGCCTCGAGCGCGACCTCGTTGCCGCTGGCGTTGAACTCCGGGCCGTCGATCTTGTTGATCCAAGCGTCGCGGATGTCCCAGCGCAGCACGTCCTCTCTCTGTTCGTTCATCAGAACGATGGAGCCGTTGCGGCGGTCGGACACGCCGTTTTGGATGTTGCGGTACCAGTCCCACAGCTCGGTGTTCTCGGTGTAGCCGCGCTTGAGCGTGATGTTCGCGTACTTGCGCAGCCCGATGAGCTTGCGTACCGTGAGCGCCGCGTCGGTCCCCTCGCGGTACTCGACGGGGTCACCGTCGCTCGAGAGTCCGGAGCATTCGCTGAAGCTCCCGACGGTAAGACCGTCGATCTCGACGCGGAAATTGAACGAGCGGTAGGGGTCGATCCTGTCTGCGTTCGGCATGACTCAGTACTCCTCTAGTTCTCGGCGTGCGCCGTCCACAGCCCGATGCGGATGATCACGTACTCCGCGGGCTTCACCGGAGCTACGCCGATCAGGCAGATGAGCCGGCCGTTGTCGATGTCCGTCTGGGTCATCGTGGTGCGATCGCACTTGACAAAGAAGGCCTCTTCGACGGTGGAGCCCTCGAGGCCTCCGTTGCGCCACACCGTAGAGAGGAAGTCGGATGTCGTGCGCCGTACCCGGGCCCACAACGGCTCGGCGTTCGGCTCGAAGACCAGCGATTGCAGGCCGCGGTCGATCGAGTGCTCGAGGAAGATCAACAGGCGCCGGACGTTGACGTACTTCCAGTCCGAATCGCTGGTGATGACCCGGCCGCCCCAGACGCGAATCCCTCGGTTGTCGAGCCGAAAGTCCCGGATCACGTTGATGTTGACCGGGGAAGGATTGAGCAGATCGTGCTCACCCTTGTTGAGCTTCCGCTGCAGGCCGGTGATGCCGCGCACCACCTCGTTGGCGGGCGCCTTGTGGACGCCGCGCTCGATGTCGGTGCGGGCGTAGA
>CALZKB010000012.1 GCA_945787575.1 Thermoanaerobaculia bacterium
GAACCGCGGCGGCTGCGGGAACTGCCGCTGGACTCGTTGCCGGTTGACTCCTCTGGGTGGCTCGGACATTGAGCCACACCTGCGCCAGCTGATCCTGGACCACCGCCGCGTCCTCGACCAGGACGCCGCTCCCGGTTCCGGCAGCGCCCGCAACGGCGAGCCGGCTGAACTTGGTCAGCTGGGCGTTGAGCAACCGAATGCTGCGAGCATCGGCATCCGAAACGAGGGTTCCCTGCAGCTCCATGTGGCTGGTGATCTCGTCGAGCCACTCGGCCTGTGTCTGCATCGCCTGGATCTGTTCACTCGAGGCGAGCGCTTGAGCCAAGACCGCTTCCTGGCCGAGGCCGATGACCGGAATCATCACCGCCAGGACGCATCGGCGGATCTTCGAAAGTCGAGTTCTCATCTTCGCTTCCCCCTTTCGTATGGCTGCGCCCGACAGCTCGAGCCGACTTTCGGCGAGCTTCTTGCGCAGTGACACTCCCTGATCTCGCAAGGCCGGTGCCACTCCCGACGGCACCGGCCAAGCCCGCTCGACCGCCAACAACCAAGCGGCTTTCCGGCCTCTCAAGAGAACTCTGGACGCGCCGACGTGGCACACATCGGAGACTTGCGCTCACCAGCAATCGGAAGCTACGCTCCGATTCCATGCACATCCGAGCCGTAGTCATCTCGAACGACCCCGAGTGGTGTCTCGAGATTCGCCGTTTGTTGCCGAGCGACGACCTGTCGACGGTCGATTCGTTCTACGACTCGGCCGCGATCGGACGGCTGGAGGGTCTCAGCTTCGACCTGGCGTTCATCGACCGGCAGGCGCTCGACGAGCCGTTGGAGCAGGCCCTCGAGCCCCTGACCGCACATCGCGACCGCCCCGGGATCTTCGTGCTGCAGAAGAAGGAGACGCCGGAGCAGACGGACGAGCTGATCGCCGCGGGCTGCAACGCGGTGATCGGCGCCAGCGCAGCACCCGACCTGCTCGGGCGGACCCTGAGCACTCTCGTCACGCGCTGGCAGGGGGTGATCTCGGAACGCCTGGCAGCCGGCGAGAAGCGCCCGGACTTCCGGCTTGGCGACTTCGCGTCCTACAGCCCCGCGATGAGCGAGACCCTGAAACTGGCCGAGCGGGTGGCGCGAGCCGACAGCTCGATCCTCATCACCGGCGAGACCGGCGTCGGCAAGGAGTGGATGGCCCGGGCGATGCATGCCACCAGCCGGCGCTCGGACGGCCCTTTCGTAGCCGTCAACTGCGCCGCCATCCCCGCGGAGCTCCTCGAGAGCGAGCTCTTCGGCCACGAAAAGGGCGCTTTCACCGGCGCCGTCCGGGCCCATCGCGGCTACTTCGAGCTAGCCCACGGCGGCACCCTGATGCTGGACGAGATCGCAGGACAAGACCGTGCGTCGGGTCGGCGCCGAAGCGGGACAGCCCTTCGATGTGCGGGTGATGGCGGCGACCCATCGCGACCTGGCCGAGGAGATCGAGGCGGGGCGTTTCCGCGAAGATCTCTTCTACCGTCTGGCGGTCGTGACGCTCGAGGTGCCCCCCCTGAGGCGCCGGCAAGAGGACATTCCGCATCTGGCTCGGAACCACCTCGAGAGGCTCGGTACCGAGGTCTTGACCTTTGCCAAGGCGATCGACGACGAGGCCATGGCGGCTCTGGTCAGCTATTCCTGGCCCGGCAACGTGCGCGAGTTGATCAACGTCATCGAGCGCGCGGTGCTTCTGTGCGACCGCTCGAGCCTCGGATGCCAGCACTTGCCGGCCATCATCGTGGGTGAACGTGTCTCTTCGGCGGACGCGCTGCCCGGAGGCTACCTCCAGCTCCACGTGCCCGATTGGACGAAGATCTCGCTTAAAGAAGTCCGGCAAAAGACGCTCGAAGCCATCGAGCGGATCTACCTGTCCGAACAGCTACGGCGTCACCAGGGCCGCATCGCCGAAACCGCGAAGAGCTCGGGCATCGACCCGCGATCGCTCTACGACAAAATGAAGCGACTCGGCCTCGACAAGGCCGACTTCAAGCCGGGGACCACGCCGGACGGCGAGGCTCAGGGCTAGAACGCGGTCCGCCCGGGCGCCGAGGAGCCGGTGATCTCCGCTTCCCGCTCCCGTTCGCCGAGCCAACGGGCGTGGACGACGAAGCGCTGCGGCGCGGCGCCGACGTAGTCGAACGGGTAGCAGGTGATCAGCGTCAATTGACGCCCGCCTCGCGGATCGATGACGTCGACCTGGGTCGGTTCGACCACCCGGGTCTCTTCGATCCGATAGGAATGGATGGCGTACGGGGTCTCGATCTCGACTTCCTGTCCGACGACGACTCGGCGCAGACCGCGGAAGAAGGAGTCGCGGTGTGCCGCAAAGCTCGCATTGCCCCGCTCACCAGGCAGCGCCGTCCCGGGAAAGTGCCCCACCGCCCGCTTCAGGGTCTTGGCGTCGATACCCTCGAGCGCCACGGCGTCGACCTCGGCCTCTGAGATGACGATTCGCCCTACCACCGACCCCAGCGCCGGCCGCGGCGTCGGCGCGGAATCGAGCAGCTCTTCCGACGGCGGCAACCGACCCTCGAGCTCGCTGCGGCCCGCCTGCTGGGTCGCGCGGCGCTCGAGCACCTCGACTCCGATCCACAGCAGCAGAGCCAAACCGATCACGATCGCGAGGGTGCCGGGCAGCACACGAATCGGAGCCTTGGCCATGAGTCATTCGCGCGAAAAGCCCGCCCCGCCCGGGGAGTGAACCTCGGGGCGGGGCGACGACTCTTCTGGGAAGTCTAGCGCCAGAACCTCGACACCAGACCACCAGCGATCAGCAGCAGACCGACGAGGGCAACCATGGGCGACTGGCTGGCAGTCTGCGGCAGGGTCACCATCGGCTCGGGCGCCTCGACCGGGGCAGGTGCCGGCTCGGGAGTCGGAGCCGGAGCCGGCTTCGGGATGTCCTGATAGGAGATCTTCACCGGCGACTCGTCGAACGTGTCCGGCAGCAGCACCAGTCCGGTCGCCATATAGCTCGGCGGCTTGGTCGACACCACCCTGTAGGTCAGGGCGACACGCTGATTCGGCTTGGGGAACGGCTGACGGAAGGTCTTCGGGTCGATCACGAAGGCGTGCTTGCCCTGCTGGGTGCGAATGATCATTTGGTGCGGCGAGGTCACCGCCCCATCGAAGCGACCGATGATCGCCCGCTCGCGGATTCCCTTGCCCTCGACCCACACTTCCTGATCGACGAGGATGACGCGCTCCGCCACCTTCGAGCCGGGAGTGGTTTCACGCACGACTACCAGACTGCCTTCGCCCACAGGGCGCTGCGGCATGAGCGTGCTGTCGTTGAGCACGAAGACCTCGCGGCCCTTCTTGGTCCACAAGGCGAGCCTGCCTTCCTTCTTGGTGATCACGATACCCGACCTGAAGCCGGACTCCGTCTGGGTCTGTGCCTTCTCCGCGCCCTGCGCGACGGCAGGTGCAGCCAGCCCGGCCAGGGCCAGCACCGCGAGCGCTGGCGCAAGTGCGGCCAACTTGAGTAACTTGTTCATCTGATACAACTCCCTTCCGAGGAATCGGCGCACGAACTTGTGCGGCACTCCTCGCCGGAGCAAGCGCAGTGCCAAACCTGGGCGCCTCGGAGAGAACACCCGAAGAGGCCTTTTTTCAACGACTTAGCGGCCAGATTGCCAAGCGCAGAACCTGCCGGACTGGAGGTCCGGAGGTGGGGGCTCCGATTCGAATCGGAGAGCCTCGGCCAGATCGCCGGCGTCTCTCACCTCCGAGAGACCCCGTCCCTGCATTGTCCTGGGTTGCCAACAGTTGCCAGTGTCCGCCCGCGTTATCTGGACGGAGACGCTCCGTAAGAGCGGGCCTCCAGCACCGTCGGAATCGGCATATTCTGTGGGTCGTACTCCTTCTTCGGCGCATAGTCGCGAATCGCGACGGTGGTTCCCTGGAGGTTCTTCCCGAGCAGCCGGGCCACCTCGTTCCGCCAGCCCGGATTCGCCCTGACCTCCTCGACGTCGAGGGTTTTCACATCGCCCAAGGCGAGGGGGATTCCCGGCGCGATGCTGACATTCCCCTCGGCCTCGTCCACCGCCGGAAACTCCTCGATCTGCTCGATCGAGATCGGTTGCTTGCGCCCGCCCGCCGAGACGATCATCGCCACGGATTCGGGCTCCGTCTCACCGTGTAGGAGCCCGTTCCCGACAAAGTTGTTGCGGCTGATGACGAGTGACGGCAGCTGGCCATGCAGCGCCAGAACAGCGCCACCGAAATTGGCGTAGAACAAGTTGTTCGTGAGGACGATCTCGTCCGCCGCGTCCCTGGGGCCCAGCTCGACGGCAGCGGGCAGCCCGGTGTCCGGGTCGGGATTGTAGGCCCAGTTGACCAGGAAGCTGCAGTGGTCGACCTCGATCCGGGCCGGCCGATTCCGGAAGCGGGCCGTGTCGAGTTTGAGGGGGATGCGGTTGTTGAGGAAGATCGAGTTGGAGAAGCGGATCACCGCTTGCGGAGTGGCCGCGCGAATCGTCGTCTCCATCACTCGATTCGCCGAGTTCATGAAGATGCAATTGTCGAACGCCAGCTCGTCGAGCTCGAGGTAGTTGAACTTGATGAACACGTGGGTCGAGGACTTACCGACCAGCAGGCTATTGGTGTCGACGTCGTAAGCGTTCGAGGCCGCAGTGTCGAACAGCAAGCCATCGACCACCAGCGACCCCAGCTTGCTGTTCCGGGCGAAGGTCCAGAGCGGCGCACTGCGCTCGGCGATGGTGACGATGCGAGATGGGCTGTGGAAGGGATTCCGCGACGCGAAGTCGTCCGTGTGGCCGCCCTCGATTCGCAACTCGCCGGCGGGGTTGGCGAACGCCGGCAGAGCATAGGCGCCGGATCCGAGATCGCCGTCGAAGTCGCCCGCTGCGAGCTTGAGCAGGACCTTCACCTCACCACCGGCGTTGAGGTCGCCGGCTGCCTTGGCGAACCCCTTGCTCAACGACGAGAGCCAAGCGCCACCTTCCCGCTCCGCCGCCGCTTCGCCCGCCTCTCGGTCACCGCCGACGAAGTAGGTGACGGCCGCGGCCTCGACCAAGCTCGGACAGAGGGATAGGGCAAGCACTAATAGAACAGAACCTGGACAGCTGCGCATTTCGGCTCCTCGTCGGTAGGTGCATCGCAACGCCCGGGGCTCCCAGAGCCCGGGTGAAGGATCCAGATGGCCTCTCAGTTCTTCGACTTTGTCTTCGTAAACAATCACGCGGCGATGGGTCAACACCCCTTGGGGTGGGGTCCGTCGAGCCGTGCTCCGGGTCAGCCGCCACCGGCCGGGTAGGTTCGCCCGGCTTCCAACCCCTGCGGATTCGGATCGGTGTTCCGAAAGTTGACCGCGATCGACGAGCAGTCCCCTCCCGTGCCTGGCAGCCCCGGAAGGCGGGAGCACGGGTGAACCGAGAAGTGGAGGTGGGGAACCCCACCCGTGTTGCCGGTGTCCCCGCTACGGCCCACCGACTCACCGGCGGCGACGAGCTCGCCCACTTCCACCAGGTTGCCGTCGCGGGTCAGGTGCGAGTAAAGCGCAACCGTTCCGTCGTCGTGCTCGATCGTGACGAGATTGGTGCGCGACCGATCGCCGTCCTCGGCGCCGCCGAGCGAGTGAACGACCACCCCCGACCGGGCGGCTGTCACCGTCGTGCCGAGCGGCATCAAGAAATCGTACCCGTTGCTCC
The DNA here is from genome assembly GCA_945787575.1 of Thermoanaerobaculia bacterium. Classification (GTDB taxonomy): domain Bacteria; phylum Acidobacteriota; class Thermoanaerobaculia; order Multivoradales; family JAHEKO01; genus CALZKB01. The sequence continues at coordinate 5,703 of CALZKB010000012.1, forward strand.
AGAAGCCGGAATGGCCGAAGCCGGAGCAGTTGGCCTGGTTGACGTAGTAGGCGGTCCCCACTGGGTAGGGAAGCGCGTAGGGCGAGGACTGCCACGCACCGAAGGGGCCACAGATGTCGGGCTCTGCGCGGGGCGCGCTGGGGCTATCACCGTGGTCGCAGGCGGCAACCGAGAGCACCAGGAGGGCGCGCGGGAGGAGGGCTGCCGCCCACCGACGAAAAGCGGGGAGGGCTCGAAGCCGAGAGGTCTTTCCTGCAGAGATCTGGCGCATCGTGTTCGTCGCTCTTCCCTCCTGCCCAGAGACGCGACATCGTAGGAGACGATCCGCAAGATCGCCCCGACGCCCACGTGCGCTTTAGTCCCATCGGCCTAGCGTCGATCCCGGAGACCGGACCGTCGGCGGCCGACGGATCGACAACGAAAGGCCCTCACCAGTCGACGCCGATGATCGGCAGCCAGGGAGTGCGCCAGCGGCTCGAGCGCTATCGTCTTCTGGAGCTCCTCGATGGCTTCGTCGTTCCTGCCCGTTATGAGCAGAACGCCGCGCTCCCTTTTCGGCCTCCGTCCAATTCCAACCCAGCGCGAGAGTTATATTTGCCAGCGTCAGATGGGCATCGGAGACGGAATCGTCCAGGTCAAGAGCCTGAAAGGCGTAGGCCTTGGCTTTCTCGAGCGACTCGCTTGGCGACTCGACGGCGCCCCTCGCAAGCCACAGATAGAGCTCGGCCAGTCCGCCATGCGGCTGAGCGTAGTCCGGGGCGATGGCGATCGCCTGCTCGAACGCCTCTCTTGCCTTGCCAACGGCCTCCTCTCCGCGCTGGTCGGAGAAGTAAAGGCCCACCTCCTGCGGTGAGAGCGTGATACGGATCCGCTCGGCAATGGCGCGGGCCACGTCGCTCTGCAGGCCGAGAACATCTTCCAGCTCGCGCTCGAAGTTGTTGGCCCACAGGTGTCGCTCCGGTCCGATACCGACGAGTTGCGCGGTGATCCGGACCGTGTTCTCCGATCTCAAGACCGACCCCTCGATCACGGCATCGACTCCGAGCCTGCCGGCAATCTCCTCGAGAGAGTCCTGGGTGTCGCGGTAGCGGTTGACCGAGGTCCGAGAGATGACGCGCAGCGCGCCGATCCTGGAGAGCTCGGTGATCGGTGCGCCGTGCATCCCGTCGACGAAGTACTGCTGTTCGGGATCGCCCATCAGGTTGTCGAGAGGAAGCACCGCGAGTGATTTGATCTCGCCAGTCTCGGGCGTTGCGGGAGCCCCTCTTCCGGTCAGCCAGGCGAAACCGCCCGCGACGGTCAGCATGGTGACCGCCGCGATCGCTAAGCGCCAGCCGAACGCCCGCTCGAGCCTGGGCGCGACGGCCTCTGTCGCCGGAGCGCTCCTCTCGGAACGGAGAAGCTCCGCCAGATCCGTCCGCACGCCGTGCACCGACTGGTACCGGTCATTGGGGTCCTTTGCCAGCATCTTCCTGACGATGTGTCCGAGTAGCTCCGGCGTTTGGTCACTGTAGCGGGCCAACGGGTCGGTTTCGAAGGCCGCACCGAGGAACTTCAGTGCGACCTTGCGGCCAAGAACGGTGTCCTCGGCGAGATACACTTCACCCATCCCGCCTTCGCCGAGCTTCTTCAGTATCTGTTAATGCCCGTAAGTTAGGCCGATCATGGCTCGCGGTCAGCTCTACGCTACGGTCGCGAGCCGCGCAGAGGACCACCTCGAGGGGTGGGTGTCACCGGTTGTGAGCGAGACCCTCGGGGCAGCGTTGGGGATTGGGGGGCGGCACCCGGCCGCCTCGACCTACCGGCTAGGCCGCTCAGGTAAAGCCGGAGCCGGCACCGCAACCACCGGCTGTCGGGACCGACGCCTTGCCGTCCGAGCTGCTGGCAAAGGTCGAATACTGCTTCTCCAACTTGGCCGCATCACATTGCGGGCAGCTCAGGCCATCAGCGCCTTCGCCGATTCTCTGCAGGATCTCGAAGCGGTGTCCGCACTCGGCACAGGCGTATTCGTAGAGTGGCATGATGATCTCTCCGGGCGCGAATTCTATCGACCTCGCGTGCTCCGGGGAAGTCGACCCTGTCGGTGTGCCCGACGGCGGGCGCCTGATGGCACTTGAAGATCAGACCCCGTGCCGTCTTCCGAAATGATCTTCCGCTGCTAGCGTCGCGGTCCTCGTCCGAGTCCGCTCCGGCCACCGCGCTCGAGGTCAGCGCTTCGTCGCCGGTCAGTCGTCGGATCGCCGCCGCGACCTCCGCCTGCAGGAGCGTCGGCGCGACCAGAGCGCTTCCCTCGACAACGGCCTCCTCGAGCCAACGTGCGCCTCGCCGCTCCACCCAGTTACGGTCATTGCAGGCTGTGACGCTCTTGCGGCCTATTCCTCCGACTCTTGGTCGGCCGGGTCCGTCGTCTTCGCGATCACTTTCTCGACCAGTGCCGTGTAGCGTGGGTGCTTGCGCACCGGGTCGAAGTAAGGGTCGTTCTCGATCCACTCGATGTGGCCCATGCCGAATTCGATCGCGCGCTCCAGGTTGTCGAGCGACTTGTCGATCTCGCCCAGTTGGGCGAAGACGCAGGCCACGTTGTAGAGGGTGTTGGAGTCGTCGGGATCGATCTCTACCGCCCGGGTGATCCACTCCTTGGCCAGCTCGAGCTCGCCGAGCTCGACCAGGCCGCCCGCGCCGAGGTAGAGCGCCCGGGGGTCGTCGGCGTGGAAGGCCAGGTGCTTCTTGACCGCCTCGACGGCCTTGCGCAGGCTCACCGCGGCATAGGCTCTCTGGCCCAGGCTCAAATAGGTCTGCGCCAGGAAGAACGGGGCCTGGTAGTCCTCCGGGCTGACTCGACACGCTTCCTCGAATCGCTCGACGGCCTCTTCGTGGCGTCCCTCGGCAAACAGGGCCCGAGCGAAGAAGTAGTGAGCCTCGTAGAGCTTGGGGTTGAGCTCGATCGCCCGCTTGAACTCCCGCTCCGACTCGTCGAACTTCCCGCTGAACGACAGCGCCAGGCCGCGGGAGGCATGCGCTTCGGCGCTCTGCGGGTTGATCTTCACGGCCTTGAGGCTGGCCGCGTCGGCCTCCTGCAGGTTGGCTTCGCTGGCGTCGTACCACATGTACAGGAAGCAGCAGCAGTCGGCGACGCCGGCGTAGGCCCGAGCGTAGCGATCGTCAATGACGATGGCGCGGGCGAACATCTGGCGCGCCAGCTCGAATCCCCTGGCATGGAACTCGTAGAAGAACTTCCGTCCCTTGAGGTAGTAGTCGTAGGCCTGCACGTCGGCCGGAGCCGCCGTTTCGACCGCCTGTTTGGCCTTCGGCGTCAGCGTGACCTGCAGGGCTTCGACGACGCTTTGCGCAATCTCGTCCTGGATGGCGAAGACGTCCTTGAGCTCACGGTCGTAGCGATTCGACCAGAGGCGGTAGCCGTCTGCCACGTCGACCAGCTGCACGCTGATGCGAACCTGCTTGCCGGCCTTGCGCACGCTGCCCTCGAGCACCGTCGAGACGCCCAATCTGCGCCCGATCTCGCGAATGTCCGACTCAGCGCCCTTGAAGCGGAAGGCGGAAGTGCGCGAGGCGACTTGCAGGCTCTCGACTCCGCCCAGCGCGTTGATCAATTCCTCGGCGAGGCCCTCGCAGAAGTAGTCCTGGTCCTTGTCCGGGCTCATGTCGGCGAACGGTAAGACCGCGACGGACGGCCCCTCGTCCTTGCGCTCCTGACCGACCGCTTCGCCGACCTTGGACAAGGCGGTATGGATGTCGACCGCCGATTGGTAGCGAAGCTCGGCCTCTTTCTCCAGACAGCGGCCGATCACGCGACCGAGGTGCCCGGGAAGGTCGGGGCGCCGGTCGCTGACCGCTTCGGGGGAGTCCCTCAAGATAGAGGAGACCAGCTCAGCCGACGTTCCTCCCTGGAAGGGGCGCCGACCGGTCGCCATCTCGTAGAGGATGACGCCGAGCGAGAAGATGTCGGCGCGATGGTCGACCGGCTTGCCCTGCACTTGCTCGGGCGACATGTAAGGCACCGTGCCCAGCACCACTCCCTGTTGAGTCAGCATCAGGGTCGCATCGTCTCCGCTGTCCGCGTCCGTCTCCCCGACGTGCAGCTTGGCGAGTCCGAAGTCGAGGATCTTCACCGTACCTTCTTCGGTCACCATGATGTTGGCCGGTTTCAGGTCGCGGTGGGTGATGCTGCGCTGGTGAGCGGCGACGAGCGCCCGAACCAGAGGCAGACCGATCTCCAGCACCCGCTCGACCGACAGACCGTCGCCGGTGATGATCTGGTCGAGACCCTTGCCGGTAACCAGCTCCATGGTGATGAAGTGGCCGGCCGGCGACTCCTCGATCGAATGGATGGTGACGATGTTGGGATGATTGAGAGAGGCGACGGCTTGAGCCTCGCGGCGAAAGCGCTCGAGCCGATCGGGATCCGAGGCGGTCTCCGCCGGCAGCATCTTGAGCGCCACCTCGCGCCCGAGGTTGGTGTCCTCGGCGAGGTAGACCGTCCCCATCCCACCTTCGCCCAGGATGTCGAGGATCTTGTAGTGGGAGATCGTCTGATCGATCATCGCTTTCCTTGTCGAGGCCGCCGAGCAGCGCCTGGACCTCGCGTCGTCGCGCAACGAGCGCTAGGGTATTGCTTTCGTCCTCACGGGTCCAGATGGGCCGGGAGACGCCTCGCTTCTGCTAGGTTGACTCGGTGAGCGCGACGATTGTCCGGGTGCGAATCGAGGGCCGCGTTCAAGGCGTCTGGTTTCGGGGCTGGACTATCGAGGAGGCCCGGCATCGGGGTCTCGACGGCTGGGTACGCAACCGGGTCGACGGCTCGGTCGAGGCGCTCTTCTCGGGCTCGCAGGAGGCGGTCGAAGCGATGATCGCCGCCTGTCACCGTGGTCCGGCCGCAGCTAGGGTGAGCTCCGTCCGGCGCTTTCTGGCCACCGCGGAAGAGCTTCGCGGTGACGAGTTCGTCTACCTGCCGACGACCTGAAGGCGCCAGGTACCGTCTCGCCGCCAGGCTTCTGCGCCGGGCGAGCCGTGGCTCCCTCGGCATCGAATCCCCAGACGGCCCTCTAGCGGGCGGCCATGACCAGCAGCGCCCCGGTCACGTAGGCGACCAGCCACCAGCCGAACGCGAGCCGCGAGAAGCGGTGCAGCCAACCAGGCACCACGTCGTCGCCGTGCGCCCGACGGTGGCGCCAGGCCAGCGCCGTCTCGGTCAGCATCGCCGCCAGCGACGAGAAGCCGAGCACGCCGTGCGCGGTGAACGGGCCACGACTCGAGCCGGCGATCATGCAGACGGTGGCCGTCACGTCGAGGACCACGCCGGCAGCGAGAAACGCCAGCGTGCGGGAGCTCACCCGCCGGCTGCGCTGCTCCCCGACGATTCCCACGGCGTAGGAGATCAGGGCCAGGTTGACGATGATCGTGCCGGCTATCAGAACGGGACTCATGGCTTCCTCCCGGTGGGCCTCGTCGGTCTCCCAGAGGCTATCAGCGTCAACCGACCTCCCCACTCTCCCCCGGCCGAGATACTCATCTAGATCGATGGTCAGTCGATAGAAGAACCGCAGCACAACCTCGGAGGACACCCGTGATGAAGAGACTGCACGGCGGTCTGGCCCCGACGACCTGTCGAACCTCGATTCCGGATCTCGGTCATCCGGCGATGACGGGTCGGGTCAATCCAGCCTCGAGAACTCACGGGCGCGGTCAGCGAACGGACCGGTCGGCGCGCGCTCGAGAAACTCCAACCAGAGGGGCACGGCCTCCGCTCTTCGGCCGAGACGAAGCAGAGCCAGTGCCTTTCCGTAGGTCACGTGAGGATGCTCGGGAAAGCGCCTCTCGGTCTGCTCGAATGTCGCCAGCGCACTCTCGAACCGAGCCGCTTCGATCTCGAAGAAGCCGAGGTTCAACCAAGCGGTCACCGCTGCGGGGTTGCGTTCCACCGATCGTCTCATCTCGCTGATCGCCTCATCCAGGAACCCGTGGGTACGCAGCCGCAGGCCGAGGAGAAATCTCAGCTCCGGGTCGTCCGGAGCCGCCGAGACCGCTTCCCGGAGCTCTGCCAGCCTGGTGTCTCTTTCGAAGTAGACGAACCAGAGACCCGGTTGGACCTCCGCCGCTCTCGGGGAGTAGGCCTCCTGGAACTCGAGCCTGGCGATCAGGTCTGAAGGAGCGGGCCACCAGCCTTTCTCCGGCTGTACGCGTTCGAGGATCTTCTTGGTCGTGAGGTCGCGGGCGGGATCGAAATCCGACTCCTGGGTGCCGTACTCGATCGCCACGATATCCGGCTTCCGGGAGAGCACGTACTCGGAGTCGTATTTCTGGTGACCCAGGAAGCCTCTATCGAGCTCCATCTCCCGATGGGCGATGTGCTCGTCGGCCAAACCGAGCATGTCGACGCAAGGCAGCTCGGAGTAGTACGGGATACGTCCCAGGGAACTGATCGCCAGAAGGGTGTCGGGCGGGAGGTTGTTGCCGAGCCATTCTCCATACGCGCGCATCCGCGGTGCGCTCGCCCGCAGAGACGACTCGAACGCCTCTCGGTGAGCCCGATCGGGCAGGATCTTGCCGCTCAGGCACAAGGATAGGGCGACGACCAGCGGCAAGGCGCCGGCGAGAACGGCAACGGCTGTACTCCCGCTCTCGAACCGCCGTGAGAGCTTCGAGCAGCCATCGATCAGCAAGAGGCTCCACCAAGGGAAGTACGGAATCAAGAACCGCGAGTAGGGGTAGATGTCTCCTCCGACGAGGACCACGTAGACGGTCGCCGCGCCGAGCAGAGTCAGCACCAGCGTCCGCTTGGCTCGGCCTCGTCGGGTCAACAGAGAGCCGAGCAGCACCGGCATTGCCCAAATGCCGTGACTGATCATGAACTCGCCCGTGTACTCGAGCCCGTCGCGGATCATCGCCTCACTCAAGTCGGTCTTGGCGTAGAACGTGTTGGGCAACGGATACCCGTAGTACGACAATCGAAAGAGGAGGTGGGGGACGAAGATCGCGGCGAAGGCGACGACCAAGGCCAGCGTGTTCCGGCGCTGGTCCGGGGCTCGGAGAATCCAGTAGCCGGCGGCGATGGCGACCAAGCCCGCGGCCTCCGGCCTGGTCAAGTAGGCGAGGCCGAAGAAGACGCCCACGACGATGCCCGATCGTCTGCGCTCGGGAGCTCGAAGTGCCAGCGAGATCGCGAGAGTGATCAGTAGACCGTAGAGACTGGTCTCGAGCCCTCCCCCAGCCCACATCGCGAGCGGTGCGCTCGAGACCAGCGTGAGGCACGAAAGCAACGCATGGGCTCGCGGGAGACGCAGTCCCCTCCTGCCTCCCAGATAGGTGGCGGGCACGAGAGCCAGGGTGAAGACGAGTCCCAGCGCCCCGGCCGCCCGAGGCGGATCCAGCCCGACCCGATCGGCGCCAGCGAGAACCACGACCCAGAGGAAGTCCGTGTAGCCTTCGACTCGCTCGCCCCGGTTGAACACGAGGCCGTCGCCGGCGGACAGATTCCGTGCATAGCGAAAGGCGATGAACGCGTCATCCACCGGCACCCAATAGCGCATGACGTGGAAGGCCAAGACGAGAACCAACCCAGCGAGAGCGAGGTAGACCACGCCACGGCTCATGGGCGAGAATCTGCGGGTCACGACGATGCCCGCCTCGGCTCGGCTCCCAGCCTCGGCGAACTGCGCTGGGGCTCTCCCGGCTTGTACCGCCCTGACGATCGATCGGGTCGCGCCAATCCTCTCCCTCGTTGTCAGTTCCCGCCGGGACTCCCCCCGGATGTCGGAAGCCGGCTCCTAAGTGTAGACGGTCCGTTTCCGGGCTGGCGGACCGATCGCGTCACTTCGGGGGGCGTGCGACGCGACGACGCGCTCGGTGCGAACAAGGTCCGGTGAGTCTGGGAATCGAACCTCAGCGAGCGCGAGCTGAGATGCCAGCCGCCTTCTCATGAAGTAGGATCGATCTACAGAGATCGCCGCGAGCAGTCGACTAGAGATCCCTCGCGGCGCCAACAGAGGAAGGTGGCTGAGATGAGAGGGTCGCCGCTGTTCGGAGTCGCAGCTCTGTCGGTTCTCGTGATGACGCCCGCTGCCGGTGGGGCGCAAAAGACGACGCCGACGGTGATGTCCGCGGAGACGGAGGAGTGCAACGAGTGCCATGCCAGCGAGACGCGCGGCATCTATCAGGAGTGGGGAACCTCCAAGCACTACCGCGCCCACGTCGGTTGCTACGAGTGCCATCGGGCGGAGGAAGGTGAAGCCGACGCCTTCGACCACATGGGGCACTCCATCAGCATCATCGTCTCGCCGAAAGACTGCGCCCGCTGCCACGAACGGGAGGTGGCCGAGTTCGACGAGAGCCATCACTCGAAGGCGGGCCTGATCCTCGGATCGCTCGACAACTTTCTCGCCGACGTGGTGGAGGGAGACAAGGCCTTCTTCGGCGGTTCGGCTCTCACCGTGAGCGGATGCAAACAGTGCCACGGCGGCGAGGTGGAGGTCGCCGAGGACGGCTCCCTGCTGCCGACCGGTTGGCCCAACACCGGCATGGGGCGCCTCAACCCGGACGGCTCGGCAGGCGCCTGCACGGCCTGCCATCAGCGGCACGCGTTCTCGGCCGCCCAGGCCCGCCGGCCGGAGAACTGCGGCAAGTGCCACCTTGGACCGGACCATCCGCAGAAGGAGATCTACGAGGCTTCGAAGCACGGAATCGCCTTCGAAGCGCACGTTGACGACCTCAACCTCGACAGCGCCAAGTGGGTGCTGGGCGAGGACTACACGGCGGCTCCGACCTGCGCCACCTGCCACATGTCGGCGGTGCGCACCGCCGACGGCGAGCTGATCCCGGTGACTCACGACGTCGGCCTGCGCATCAGCTGGAACAACCGGCCGCCGATCTCGATCCGGCCCGAGGTATCGGACGCCAAGCTCGGCCTCGAGAAGATGGCCAAGGTCGGCTGGCAGGAGAGGCGCGCCAACATGAAGCAGGTGTGCGTCGTCTGCCACACCTCGAACTATGTCGACAACTTCTACCAGCAGTACGACGGCGTCATCGAGCTCTACAACTCGAAGTTCGCCCAACCGGGAAGCGATCTAATGGCGCTGCTGCGCGAGCATGAGCTGATCAGCGCGCTACAGTTCGACGAAGACGTGGAGTGGACCTGGTGGGAGATCTGGCACCACGAAGGCCGAGTCGCGCGTCACGGCGCTTCGATGATGGCGCCCGACTACACCCACTGGCACGGGCTCTACGAAGTGGCCAAGCACTGGTACACGAAGTTCGTCCCCGAGCTGCAGGCGATCGTCGCTGAGCACGTGCACTCCGACGATCCGTCCAGAGTCGAAGGAGCGCGGGCGCTCCAGGCCGCGCTGGACGAGCTGCTCGCCAGACCCGAACACGCGTGGTACACCGGCAACCTGACCGACGAGGAACGAGAGGCGAGGCGAGCGGCACAGGAGGAGTTCAAGAAGCGGTACGGCGGCGACTAGCTCTCCGCTCACCCCTCGCGTCGTAGCGGATCTCGCGACGTTTACCCGGGCATTGCAGCCGGCCGAGGTAGGTCGGGAGAAGTCCCCTGCGGCTCATCGCCGGACGCCGCGGCCCATCGGCGGGAACCGGTAGATCACGCCTGACCTGCTTACCCTCGGCTCTCGGATCGGCTCCTCGCCTCGGCAAACTGGGCTCGCCAGGCCTCCCACCGGTGTGGGAGGCCGGCTCCCTGGTGCAGACGGGGTTGCTCGTCGCTCGTTCCGCTCACGTCAAGGGGTCGTGACTTGATCCTCCGGTTAATTCGCCGCGGAATGGTGCAGCGGCAAGGTCTTGTCGATGAGCTTCCCGAGGTCGACCCGGTCGGGGTAGAGCAGCCGTTGTGTCCACTCCGCGTCGACGTCGGCGACGATGATGTCTCCGACCTCGTCGTGGACGTTGCTGAAAATGCCGTGAGTCAGCATCTTCTGCGTCTGGTAGTGGTTGTCCTCGGTTGGGGAGACGTAGTGCACCGAGACGATCTTGTAGCGATGGATGAGGAAGAGGTGGATCAACGACATGAGGCGTTTCTTGCGCAACGCCTTCTCGAAGGTGTTCTGGTCGCGAATCGAGAGCAGGTTGCGGCCTCGGCGGTCCTTGATGATGGCGAAGATCACGTTGGCGACCTTGGTGCCGGACTCGTCCAGCGCCATCAGTTCGAGCAGATCCGAGGCTGCGGTCTGGGGCCTGAGCTCGACGCGCAGCGGTGGCAGCTCGTGGTGCGCGGTCCACAGCCCGAGCCACTCCTCGAGCAGCTTGCGTGGCACTTCGGTCTGCACGAGATGCTGGAACTGAGTCGAGCCCTTGCCCATCGCCTTGGTGGTCGCGGTGCGCCCCGAGGAGGCCATCAGCGCGGCGTCGAGCCGCGGGCCGCCGACAAGGGTCTGAGGCGTCTTGTAGGGGGACTGCAGCAGCCGGAACTTACGCTGCAGACGGGCCAGCGCCAGCATTCCGTCCTGCCCGAGAGCGGTGGCGAAGTCCTCGCCTGCCAAGCCGTCGATCTGGTGGCCGCCGTAGGTGATGAAGTTGAAGACGTAGCCGAGCTTGCCGAGCTCCTCGGGAAAGCGCTTCATCTCCTCCTCGCTCATGCCGGTCGTGTCCCAGTTGAACGATGGTGAGAGGTTGTAGGCGAGCATCTGGTCGGGGAACTTCGCGTGCATGGCCTCGGCGAAGGCCCGGGCATCTTCGAGGTCCGCCGTCTTGGTCTCCATCCACAGAATGTCGGCGAACGGCGCCACCGCCAGCGACTTGGCGATCGCGTAGTCGATCCCGCCCTGGATCTGGTAGTAGCCCTCGGGAGTCCGGGGAAGCTCACAATCCCAGATGATGGAGATACCCATCGACCGAGCCTTCTGGCGGGCGGCGAAGAACGACGCGCCGGCGGCGAATTCGTTCCATTCGTCGACGCTCGAGTCGAACTGCTCGCCCTCGTGGACGCGGAACTCGATGACGTCGGCAACCGCCTGGCCGTAGGTCTTGAGGCCGGCCTCCGCCTGCCAGCGATCGATGTAGGTCGTCGACACCACGTCGAGCATCGCGTCGACGTTGGCGAATCCACCCTGCTCGAAGGCGTCGACGTTGGCTTGGATCTCGCTCGACAGACCGGTGCGCTCGAGCCAGGTCTCGGCCGCCGCGTGCTCCTCGTCCGAGAGCGCGAACAGCAGATGGCCCCTGATCTCCTCGATGCCGAGATCGTAGAACTTCTTCAAGAGCGTCACGTAGCCGGCCTTGTAGGTCGGCAGCTCCACGTTGGTGGCACCGAGAATGAAAGGCTGATCGCGCTCGTCGGACCTGCTCTCGAGGAAAGTCGCCGATTCGGCGTCCGTTCGGGCGACGATGATGCCCGCCACCTTCATCACGTCGAGCTGGAAGCGCGCCGCATTGAGCCTCTTGATCTGCTCGTCGACCGTGACGAGGACCTTGCCCCCTTGATGCCCGCACTTCTTGAGACCGGGCTTCTGGTCCTCGATGTGGTAGCCGGGCACGCCGACCTCGACGAACCTGCGAATCAAGTTGCGGACGTGGGCGTCGCCGCCGTGCCCGGTGTCGGCATCGGCGATGATGAAGGGGCGGAAATCGACCTCGGGCGTCGCCTGGCGCTGCTCTTCGGTCATTCGCGAGCGGGCAAAGTGCTGGTTCCGGTCCGCCGTCAGCAGGGCGCGCACGATCGGCGCCGCTTCGTCCGGCACCTGACTCAACGGGTAGCTCGCCAGATCGGCGCCGGGGTCTTCGGTGATCGAGCCCTTGGCGGAGGTCGCCCAGCCACCGAGGTAGATACCGCCCAGACCGAGCCGTCTCATGGTGACCGCCTGGCCTGGAGAGTAGGGGCCGAAAGTCGTGATGCTCCGGCGACGCCTGAACAGCTCACGGAGGGAATCGTAGAAGCCCTCGGCCGCCTCTTCGGCGACCGGGTAGTGGTTGGCGATCGTGCCCTGCTGAGCCGCTACCTGAGAGGGAGAGTAGAGGCGTACGATCCCTTCGAAGCGCGGGCGCGATGCCCAATCTTGTGCTCTTGCCTTCTGTTTCTCGAATGAGCTCATCATGGGCTCCTAGGTAGTCGAGCCGCCGCGCGCGGAGGCGAAGTCGAGATTCTCGGTGATCCGGACTCCGTCGTCGTGCAGGGCGTCCATGTAGCGGACGATACGCCGTCTGGCGACCGCCAGCTCATGGTTGTCGAGGTTGATGTTCAAGAGATCGATGTACCACGGGGCTTTCTCGTCGCTGGTGACGTAGATTTCGACGATCTCGCGGGCGATCGGCAAGGTGGTCTCTTTGGACACGTCGTGGACGTCGCGGTTGCTCGCGTTCCGCAGCTTGTCGAACTCCTCGGACAGCAGCCGGCCAAAGAGCTCGGGGGTGAGCTCGTCGCCCTTCGCGACGCCGGTCTCGGCGTCGTCCTCGGTGAACGCGGCTCGCTTGTGGAGCCACTCCCACAGAATGCTCAGGCGGATCTCCCCGGTCGCCATGTCCTCCATGAGATAGAGAACATCGTCGTTGCCGAAGAAATCGGCCGGCTTGAGCGCGGCCGCTTGGAGCCCTTGGCCGAAGGCGTTGCCGTACTGCAGGCCAACGCTCAACAGATCGCGTGCCCCGGCCACGGTTCGCGGCGCCGGCTCGAGCAGCAGCAGGCCGTCGGCATCCGCCGGCGTGTAGGTGAGCGGCGGAAACTCGCGGCCGAGCTGGTTGGCCGCGCCGACCTCTTCCCAGATCGGGCGCACGGCGTGCACCATCTTCCAGTGGGCGACCCACTTGCCGCTGGCGCCCTCCTGCTGTTCGCGGCGGCCGCCGGCGACCGCCCGCTCGAGCCCGGCGGCGACGCCCTCGGCCGAGCCGACCGGGATGTTGGGCTCCATGCCTCCCTGCCACAGAGCGTAACGGCCTTCGCGATCCGGGGTGTTGACCGCCCGCCGCACGCGGTCCTCGTAGGTGCGCATGTAGCCGTAGGTCATGGTGATGGCGTCGATATTGGGATTGACGAAGTCCGGATCCCACGCCACGGCGTCGGCGACGCTGTTGATGTAATCCCACCGGCCGGTGTTGAAGCCGACGAAGTGCCGGCCCAGCGCCGCCCGGATCTCCATGAGCTGGAAGCATGCCTCGATCTGCTCGACGAGCACGTAGACCTTGACCGATCCGCCGGGCAGAGCGAGATGTGCTTCGAGGGCCTCGATCATGTTGTTCCACAACGCCGCCTCCTCGGCGGTCTGGATCTTGGGGAGATAGAGAACGAGCGACGACCCGGCGTCACGCAAGCGGCGGTGGTTGTTGACGATGTAGAGCGTCATGTCGACGAGCGAAGCGGAGAACCCCGAGCCGTCCGCGCAGCGCACGTGACGGTCGTCGAGATGAAGCCCGCGCGGGCGGAAGATCTTGGTCGTGAAGTCGAGCTGGGAAGTCCAGTCGTCGATGATCCGTCGGCCGAAGAACCCCTCCGACCACTCGTTCATCTCGCCGGCGACCTGTTCCGCAGCGCGCATGAAGACGTCGTCCTTGGCGATCGCCAGCTTGAGGTTGCGTTGGTTGTCGAGCGACATCGTCCCCACCTGGCCGAGGGCATCCTCACCATCGAACATCCAGCCGTCGGCGCCGGACAGCAGAGCGTAGGCCACGTTGCGAATGCTCTTCTCGACGGTCGATCGCGGTCTCGCCGCCGGCCCCGTACCCTGGATCCACTGTCGTTCGAGGTCGGCCGGAATGTCGCTGCCGATGAAGTTGCCGTCGCGCGCGTCCTGGACCGAGATCGCGGTACGCGGGATGATCCGGCGGCCGTCGGGGAAGGAGAGTCTCCGTCCCTCGCGAGCCCGCCGTGCGCGCCGGGCGAGCCGCGCCGCCATGACCGCCCGGCGCTCGGGCTCGAACGAAGCGAGGGCGGTCAGCGCCGCGATCACCTCCGGCGTGAGAACGTCCCGATGGGAAGTCTCGAGGTCAGCGGCGATCTCGAGCGTGCTATCGCTAGTCGTGGAGGTGCTCATCGCACGGCTTTTCTCCCTGAGAGTGGGTTCGGAGCGGCCTGGATCCTAGAATCTACACTGAAGCATCCTGAAGCAAGGAACGACAACATCCGTATGGGTAGGTCCTCGGAGTCAGGCGCTCTGCAAACCCCTGTCTACGGCGAGCAGGCCGGCCGATCATGCGCGACCCGACCGAAGAGCCAAAGAGATCAACCACGCCGGCCGATCCTCGTGAGAGGACCTGCGCCAGTGGCGTCGCTTCCGGCGGCGTGTAGACTTCTTGCCGGATCATGATGAGGAAAGCGCGGTGGCTCGTCCTCTTGGCGGTTGCCACGGGATGCGCGGGCAGCGTGGACGACGTATTCTCGAGTCGCCTCGAAGCGCTCGGGTTCTTCGACTACGCGGACTCACCGGCCGACGCGAAGAGCTGAGGTGGGCCGCGACGGCGAGCCAGCGCCTCCGAGGGCCCCTACTCGCCGTCGAAAGAGCATCCTCTCTTCGGTCAGCCCGAGCGATAGGCCTGTGTTGCGGGAGCCGACTCCACCTGCCGGAGGATCGGGCGGGGACCCGTGCCCCCGGTCGTCTCGACAGGAAGGCCGGCCACAGGTGCCGGTGGCGAGTGACACCCCGGGGCCGGCTTGGGTATCCTCGTTCCGGTGACCGAGGAAAGGGAGAGCAGCGCAGCCGAGCTTGCCATCGTCATGGCGGGGGTCAGCAACGTGTTCGAGTCCCTCGGACGTGCCATCGTCTGCCTCAGCCCGCACTTTCAGATCGTCCACACCTCCGACGGTATCGACGCTCTCTTCGGCACCGGCGCGGCCCGCGAGATCCTCGGCAAACAGGCTCAGGACGTGCTCGGCGACGATCTGTTCGGGACCGGCGGCACGATGCGCAAGGCGCTCGCCGATGGCGAGCGTCGCGAAGGGTGGGGAGCGACCGTGCGGATCGGCTCGCGGCGACCCCGTCTGGTATCGATCAGCGGCGCACCGATGCAGCATCCGCCGGGGACGCCCTGCGATCCGCAGGTCGCCTACGTCCTCGTCGTCCGCCCCGGCGAGAGCGAGGACGGCAGCGGCTCCTCGGCGACGACTCTCTTCTCGGGCCTGATCGGGCGCTCGCGTTCGATGCTGCAGACCTTCCACCTGATCGAGAATCTCGAGGAGAGCGACGCCACCGTCTTGCTGACCGGTGAGAGCGGCACCGGGAAGGAGGTCGTGGCGCGCGCCCTGCACGTCCACTCACAACGCCGCAACAAGCCGTTCGTGGCGGTGAACTGCGGCGCCTTGCCGGGCGAGCTGCTGGAGAGCGAGCTCTTCGGTCACGTGCGCGGCGCCTTTACCGGCGCGGTGCGCGATCGCGTCGGCCGTTTCGAGGCGGCGGGCGGCGGCACGATCTTCCTCGACGAGGTCGGCGATCTACCACTGCCGCTTCAGGTCAAGCTGCTGCGAGTCCTGCAGGAGCGATCGTTCGAGAGAGTCGGTGAGAGCACCGGGCGAGAGAGCGAGGCGCGGGTCATCGCCGCCACCAACAAGAACCTCCGCAGGGAGGTCGACGAAGGTCGGTTTCGGGACGATCTCTACTACCGGCTACGGGTGGTTCCGATCGAGATCCCCCCTCTGCGCGAGCGCCGCGAAGACATCGAGCCGCTGGCCCGCCATCTTCTGGTGCGAGTCAACTCACGTCACAACCGCAATCTCCGGCTCTCTCCCGACGCTCTGGAGTCGCTCTTGCAATACCGCTGGCCCGGCAATGTACGCGAGCTCGAAAATGCTCTCGAGTACGCCGTCGCGGTGACTCGCGGGGACACCATCCACCTTCAGCATCTGCCAGCCGAGGTGCGGGAGTCGGGGTCCGCGGCCACCGGCGAGACGCCGCCTTCGGCAGCGGAAGCGCCACCCGATGCCGATTCGGGAGAGCGCCAACGCATCGTCGAGACCTTGCAAGCCCACCAGTGGCGCCGGGCCGACGCCGCGCGGGCGCTGGGCATGAGTCGCACGACCTTGTGGCGCAAGATGCGCGAGCTCGGCTTGCAGGACTGATCCCCTTCGCCCTCTAGCTCGCTGCAGCCGGCATCGCCCGGTGTTGCAACAATGAAACCTCGTGTTGCAACGATGCGTTGCAGCGCGACGCTCCAGGCACACCAAGAATCGTGTAAATGACTTAGAAACAATAACTTACCGTCTTGGCACGCCTTCTGCTCAAGGACTGAGCGAGGTCGAACCAGCAAGAGGATCCCAAGACGATGAAGAACCTGCTCATTCTCGGCGCCGGAACCGCCGGCACGATGGTCGCCAATCAGATCCGCAAGACCCTGCCGGCCGACTGGTCGACGACAGTCGTCGACCCCGAGCCGACTCATCTCTACCAGCCTGGGCTGCTCTTTCTCCCCTTCGGCGCCCGCGACGAGGCCCAGATGCAGAAGCCGCGCGCCAAGACCCTCGGCTCGGACGTGCAGTGGATTCGCAAGAGCGTGGAGCTCGTCGACCCGGACAAGCAGCAGGTCGTGCTGGCCGATGACGAGCGCCTCGACTACGACCTGCTCGTCATTGCCAGCGGGTCCTCGATCCGCCCCGACGAGACGCCCGGCCTGCTCGGCCCGCACTGGCACGATTCGGTGCACGACTTCTACACCCTGGAGGGCGCCCAACGCCTGCGCGACTCTCTGGCCGCCTTCGAAGGCGGCAAGCTGGTCGTCAACATCGTCGAGATGCCGATCAAGTGCCCGGTGGCGCCGCTCGAGTTCCTGTTCCTCGCCGATGATTTCTTCAAGCGGCGGGGCATCCGCGATCGGGTCGACCTGGTCTACGCGACGCCCCTCGATGGCGCCTTCACCAAGCCCGCCTGCTCGGACGTCCTCGGCTACCTGCTCGAGGAGAAGGGGATTCGCCTGGAGACCGAGTTCAATGCCGGAGCGGTGGATGGCGACGCCCGGATCCTGCGCTCCTACGACGAGCGTGAGATCCCCTACGACCTGCTGGTGACCGTCCCGACCCACATGGGAGCGCCGTTCATCGAGGCTTCGGGCCTCGGCGACGACCTCGCTTTCGTGCCCACCGACAACCACACCCTGAAAGCCGTGGGACACGACAACATCTTCGTGCTCGGCGACGCCGCCAACGTGCCGACGTCGAAGGCCGGCTCGGTGGCGCATTTCCAGAGCGAGGTGGTGGTCGACAACCTGATGCGCACGATCCAGGGGCGCGCCCTGCACAAGGGCTCGGACGGCCACGCCAACTGCTTCATCGAGAGCGGCAACGGCAAGGCTCTGCTGATCGACTTCAACTACTACGTCGAGCCTCTGCCCGGGCACTATCCGCTGCCTGGCGTCGGCCCCTTCACCCTGCTCGGCGAGAGCCGGCTGAATCATGCCGGCAAGCTCGGATTCCGCTGGCTCTACTGGAACGCCTTGCTGCCGGCGCGGCGGCTTCCGGTGGGCAACCGTATGTCCATGGTCGGTAAGAAGACCATCAAACTGAACGGCAAGAAGGCGGACGCCGCCGGTGCCGACGAACGAGAAACACGAGCCGCATGAAGCGCGCTCCAGTCAAGGAGGATGCAGCAATGGAAGCCATCAACTACGCCGGTCAGACGGTCGAGGTCAACGACGAGGGGTTCCTCACGAACAGCGAGCATTGGACTCCCGAGGTCGCCGGGGCGATCGCCGAAGAGGTCGGCATCGGCCCCCTGACCGACGAGCACTGGAAGGTCATCACCTTCTGCCGCGAGGACGCAGCGCAGCAGGGGACGCCTCCCGGCCTGCGGCGGATCTCGAAGCTCTCCGGAGTCAACATGAAGGATCTCTACAGGCTCTTTCCCAAGGGCCCGGGCAAGCTCGCCGCCAGGATCTCCGGACTCCCCAAGCCCCAGGGCTGCATCTAGCCACGACCGAGGAAGGAGCGATAGATCATGAGCTCGACAGTCACCCTGGAGAAGCCGCAGACCGCTGCCGGAAGCGGCGAAGACCGCCCCCGGCGCCAGCGGATCGAGCACGTCTCGATCATCTGCTCGAAGGGCACGCTCGACATGGCTTACCCCGGGCTCATCCTCGCCAACGCGGCCCGGATGAGCGGTATCGACGCGACCCTGTTCTTCACCTTCTGGGGTCTCGACATCATCACCGAGAAGCGGCTCGACCATCTCCACGTGTCGACGGTCGGCAACCCGTCGATGCACATTCCGACGATGGTCGGCGGGCTGCCGGGGATGGAATCGCTGGCCTCGACGATGATGAGGAAGGAGATGGAGAAACTCGACATTCCGCCCGTCCGCGAGATGTTGGAGATGCTCCACGACGCCGGCGCCAAGATGTACGGCTGCCGGATGGCGATGGACATGTTCAAGCGCGAGAAGGAAGACCTGGTGCCGTGGGTCGACGACGTGATCTCGGCGATGGACTTTTTCGACAAGAGCCAGGGAGCTCAAGTGCTCTTCATCTGAGCCCCGCGCAAACCGTTCAATCCCAAGGAGCTAAACGATGAGAACCTTCAAGCATACGCTTGCGGCACTGGTCATCCTGGCCATGACGATCCCGGGCGCCGTACAGGCCACCAACGGGATGTACTTGACCAGCTACGGTGCCGAGTCGATGGGCCGGGCCGGTGCCAACCTCGCGATCGCCGATCGGGGACTGGCACTCAACTTCAACCCGGCGGGCATCGGCCAGCTCCAGGGGCGTCACTTCACCCTCAATCTCTCGGTCTTGGCGCCCTCGCTGGAGTATCAGAACACCCTGAACGACGCCATCAACGGCGACGACCGGTACTTCCCACTGCCGGCGATGGCCTACGTCCGCTCGGCCAAGAACTCACCGTGGGCGTTCGGCGTCGGCTTCGTGGCGCAGGGCGGCATGGGCGCCACGTTCGAAGGCGAGAGCACGTTCTTCGGCACCGTCGATCAGACCTACACCGAAGTCCGGTTCATGACCTTGAGCCCGACGGTCTCTTATTCCTTCGGCGAGGACATGGCGATCGGTCTGGCGCTCAACCTCGGTTACGCCGACGCGTCGTTCAAGTTCTTCCCGGAGACTTCCTTCTTCAACGTCGAGAGTCCCGACCAGAGCTTCTTCGGCGTCAACATGAAGCAGGCGGGAGGCGAGCAGTTCAACGCCCGGCTCGGCTGGTGGTGGAGAGCCAATCCGAAGCTTTCGATCGGCGCCATCTACCAGACCGAGACCGAGAGCACCTACGACGGCGGCGAGCTGTCGATGAACTTCACCGGTCATCCCTTCGTCGGGCGTGAGGTGATGTACGAAGCCGAGATGGAGGGGTTCACCTTCGCCGCCCAAGCCGGTGTCGGCATCGCCGTAAGGCCTGCCGAGCGCTGGATCCTGGCGCTCGACGTCAAGCGCTACTTTTGGGACCACGCTATCGACAGCATCGTGGTGACGGCCCGTAATCCCGACTCCGAGACGGCACCACCCGAGGTGACGCTCCCCCCGTTCGTCTTCAACTGGGAGGATCAGTGGATCGTCGCGTTCGGTGGTGACTACCGACTCAACGACGTGCTCACCCTGCGTGCCGGCCTCAACTACGGTGAGAATCCGGTCCCCGACGACACTCTGACCCCGCTATTCCCAGCCACGGTGGAGCGCCACCTTACTTTCGGGTTCAGCTATCTCCGCGGCAACAAACTCCTCGAGTTCGCCGTGGAGCGAGGTTTCGACGAGGACCTGGTCAACAACTCGACCGATCCGTCGGTCAACCCGTTCGGTCCCGGTTCCGCCGTGACCCATGGCCAGTGGAGCGCCGGCTTCGGTGTCTCCTGGGCTCTGGATCGCAGAGCGGGTCGGGCGGGCGACTTTGGCATGGAGTGATCCATCATGAAAAGACTATCGATAGTGATCGTCGCCCTCGCTCTCGGGCTGGTATGGCCGCCGAGCGCGCAAGCCTCGAACGCCACCGCCAAACGAGAAGGTCTCTCTTGCACCGCCTGCCACGACAAGCCTGGCAGCAAGCTGCTGACGAGTGAGGGCAAGTACTACGAGCTGATGCGGACGCTGGACGGCTACCAGGAGCTGATGGCCGAGTTCGGCAGCTGCACCTCCTGTCACGTTCGCAAACCCGGTTCGAAGAAGCTGACCGAGAACGGCAAGCGCTTCCTGTGGATGATGGAGGACATGAGCGGCCTCAAGAGCTGGCTCGAAGATCTCCACCCGATCGCTCCGGCCGAGCCCGAGGCCGACGACTCGCCACCTGCCGAGGCGCAGGAGAGCACGCCTGAAGTGGTCAAACCCTGATCCACGACAGGCCCCTGCCGACGAGCGGGCCGCCGCGTCCCCCGGCGGCTCGCACGTCTCAGGGCGTGATCGCGACGCCGGTTGATGGTAGTAATCCACCGTGAGCGACGTGACGACGCCTTCCCTCGACCCCATCTTCTCCCCCCGCTCGGTGGCGGTCATCGGTGCCTCCACCCGTCGTGATTCGATCGGCTTCGCCCTCCTCCACAACCTCGTTATCGAGGAGTTCGAGGGTGCTCTCTACCCGGTGAACCCGACCGCCTCCTCGATCCACTCGCTCAAGGCGTACCCCTCGATCGGCGCCGTCCCCGATCCGGTGGACCTGGCGGTCATCGCCGTCCCCCGCGACGCCGTGCGCGGCGTCATCGAGGAATGCCTGGCCACGGAAGTCCGCGGTCTGGTGGTGATCACCGCCGGATTCTCCGAGACCGGCCACGAGGGTGCCGTCCTGGAGCGCGAGCTGCGGGACCTGGCCCGCGGCGCCGGCGTACGCATGATCGGCCCGAACTGCATGGGGGTGCTCAACACCGATCCGGCGGTGCGACTCAACGCCACCTTCTCGCCGACTCCCGCGCGGGCCGGCACCATCGGCTTCGTCAGCCAATCCGGGGCCCTCGGTGTCGCCATTCTCAACGCGGCGCAGGATCTCGGCGTCGGTCTGACGCAGTTCGCCTCGATGGGCAACAAGGCCGACGTCGACGGCAACGACCTGGTCGAGTTCTGGGAAGACGACGAGCGCACCAACGTCATCTGCATGTACCTCGAGTCGTTCGGCAACCCGCGACGTTTCACCGAGATCGCCAAGCGCGTCGGCCGCAAGAAGCCGATTCTCGTCGTCAAGTCCGGCCGCACCGCCGAGGGAGCCCGTGCCGCCACCAGTCACACCGGAGCGATCGCCGGCGCCGACGTCACGGTCTCCGCTTTCCTCGAACAGTGCGGGGTGCTGCGCGCCAACACGATCTCGGAGCTCTTCGACATCGCCAAGGCGCTGTCGCGCTGCCCGCTGCCGGCAGGCCATCGCGTCGCGATTCTCACCAACGCCGGCGGCCCCGCCATCATGGCCACCGACTCGTGCATCAACCTCGGGTTGACGCTGGCGGAGCTGTCGGAGGCGACGCGCGCAGAGCTGGCGACCTTCCTGCCGGCGGAAGCCAGCCTCGTCAACCCGGTCGACATGATCGCTTCGGCCACCCCCGCCGACTACGCTCGGGCGCTCGACCTCGTGCTGCGCGACGAGCAGGTGGACATGGCGCTCGTGATCAACGTGACGCCGCTGCTGTCGTCACCCACCGACGTCATGGAGGCGGTCACGCGGACCGCCGGAGAGAACTCGAAGCCGGTCTTAGCGGTGATCATGGCGACCGAGGATTTCTACGAGGAGATGAAATCCCGCTCCGGACATCCGCCGATCTACCGTTTCCCGGAGCCGGCCGCCAACGCCTTGGCGCAGCTCGTCCGTTACGCCGACTGGCGCCGCCGGCCGGCCGAGGAGGCGACACCCGATTTCCCCGTCGACGACGGCGCGGTGAGCCGGATCCTCGACCCCGCTCCCGAGGGTTATCTCAGTGACGCCGAAGCCTTCCGCGTGCTGCGCCACTACGGCATACCGCTCGTCGACGGACGCAAGGTCGACACCGTCGAGCAGGCGTTGGCGGCGGCCGAGGAGATCGGCTACCCGGTGGTGGTCAAGGCGATCGGCGCCGAGCTGATCCACAAGAGCGACGTCGGGGCGGTCAAGATCGACCTGCGCAGCCCCGCCGACCTCCAACAGGCGATGGCGGAGATCGACGTGGCGCTCGGCGCGAAGGATCTGGCGCCCGAGGGATACCTCGTCCAAGAGCTCGCTCGCGGCGGGCACGAGGTGATCTTCGGGATGTCGACCGATCCCCGTTTCGGGCCGCTGTTGATGTTCGGCCTCGGCGGCAAGTACGTCGAGGTGCTGCGCGACGTGCACTTCGGCGTCACCCCACTCAAGCCGAGCGAGGCGCGCGACATGATCCGCGGCCTGCGCGGCTACCCGCTGCTCGAGGGAGTCCGCGGCGAAGCACCCGCCGACCTGGCGCGCCTCGAGGAGACGCTCCTGAGAATCGCCCAGCTCGTCACCCGGCACCCGCGGATCCTCGAGCTCGACATCAATCCCTTCCTCGCCGCGCCGGAAGGGGTCGAGAGCAAGGCTCTCGACGTGCGGATCCGGGTCGGCCCGGCGAGCGTCTGAATTCCCCGCGCTTCGCTCGAGCTGCTTGCCGACAGGTGGCGGCGGAGTACGCCGTCCGCCGCCGGAGCTCGACGCTACCCGGAGACCGCTTGCGCTTCTCGCTCGGCGCGGCGGGTGCAGGTCGAGGCTCGGCCCGCTCGACCAAGATTGCGGAACTCAGTTCCGCAGTATCCGAAAATAGTATCTGCCTGCGAGCTCGAGCTCGCCACCTGTGGTCGCGCCACTCAGCCGAATATAGTAGTCGCCGACCAGTAACAACTTGGTCGGCAACGTCACGTCCACGGCAACCCTGGAATCGAAGGATTCAGCCTGGAGCTTCGCCTGGCTCCACAGCTCATCGCCGGCCGCTTCGTGAAGAGACGCGCGGTAGCTCGCGTAGTCGTCTACGCCGAGATCGAGAAGCAGTTGAAGCAGACTCGCGTCCGCCGGGATGATCACCCGCTCCGTCTCTCCCCCACCCCGGAGAAGACCTGGTGTAAGCCAAACCGAGGCGAGGAATGACCCTAGCCCGGCTTTCCGCGCCAGTTTGTCGCCCGCGGCCCGAACCGCTTCGAGCTCGCGTTCCAGCGAAGCGCGCTGAGAGCGTTCGGCCAGCAGCTCGACTTTCAGCGATTCGCCGCGCGCTCGTTGCTCGGCCATCTGGCGCCTCGACGAGGCCTCGCTCTCCGCGAGCGCGGCCTGGGCGGAATGAGCTTGGTCGAGTCTGGTCTCCAGCCGCAGCTTGCCGACGAACAGCCACACGCCACCGATGATGGCTGCGACCAGCGTCGCTGCCAGAGCCATGCTCCAGGCGGGACGAGCTACCCAAGCCGATAGGTTTCGGAACGGCCGAGACTCCACTGGGCTTACCTCTCCGGAGGACTGAGGAGCCCCGCGTTCCTCGAGGTAGCTCTTCAGTATTGGGGCGAAGCCCAGCGCAAAGCTCAATGGCCTTCGTCGCCGAGGCGCGCGCAAGAAGTTGTCTTCGAAGAGCCTCCGTTGGAGTTCACTCAATTCACCCCAGACATACTCATCGATCAGCTCGGCCTCGACGTTCTCCAGCTCGCCTTCGACCTTCTTCGAACGCTCACCCGAAGCCTCCATCAGCCGGAGCTCGACAACCTCCGCCAGCTGCCTGTCCCCGTCCCCTTGCGAGTCCGGGTCAAAGTCCGTCAGCAGGTAGGCTCTGACCTCCTCGTGAAGAGCTTCGTTGATCTGTGCCTTCATATTCCGCCCACTCCCTCTCTGATCCACTTCATCCAATCGGTAATGACCCAACACCCCATTTCATTTCAATGCTCCTGTCCTTCCAAGCACCCATGAACGCATTCGCGCAGCTTCGTTCTAATTCGGCAGGTCGCGATCCGTAGTTGATTCAGGTTCCAGTTGTGTTTCTTCGCGAGGTCTCTGCGATGGTCGATTTTGGCTCTCTTCTCCGAGTGGTAATACTCCAGGATCAGCTCCCGGCTTCCCTTGTTCAATCTGTCCAACTTGTCGAGGCATCGATCGAGGCACCGGCTCATGCGCTCCTTGATCTCCTGGTCTTCGAGATCGGTTTCGGCTGCCGGTAGCCGGTCCGGCAGAGGCTGTTCCCGCCATCGCCTCAACGACTCTTTGAACACCCGGGTGGCGAACGAATAGACGAAAGGAAGAGGGTCGCCCACACACGGTTTTGCGATCTCGTCCGCTTCGCACTTCCTCGCCAACCGGTCGAGCGTCTCTTCCGCGAGATCTTCCGGGTCCGAGGAGCCGCGATATGTAAAGATCCGGACGAGACCGGCCCGGATTCTCTGCAGCTTCTCCCTCGCGACTTCACGATCGCGATCGAGAAAGCGAATCAAACTGGCGTAGGAGTCAGGGGTGAGCTTCTCCCAGCCTTTGGGCCTAAACGACATATTGACCATCCGTTTCGATGCGGCCAGCTTCATGACGCAGCTGACGGTGCCGCCACAAAGATCGCAACTGGCTCACTGCCACTCCCCCTGCAGGGTGAACGCGGCCCAGTAGAAAGGCGAGCGCCACTGAGTCTGACTCCACATCTCGATCTGCGCCCGCCGCAACGCCGCCGGCGGCGAGTCGTTCTCCTTCAGCATCTGGTAGTAGAAGCGGCTCATCAGCTGTCCGGTGGCCTCATCATCAACCTTCCACAGGCTAGCCACCACACGTCTGGCGCCGGTGTACATGAAGCCTCGCACGATACCTACCAAACCCTCACCCCGGATCTCCTTTCCCAAGGCAGTATTGCAGGCGCTCAGCACGACCAACTCGACCGGCAGCTTCAGCTGGTAGATGTCATGCAATCGTAGAAATCCGTTCTGCGGTTTTCCCTGTTCATCGAACAGAGAAAGCACGATGGCCGAGAGGCCAGGATTCTGGTTGTTGATCAGGCCATGAGTGGCGAAGTGAACGATCCGATACCCGGCGAGCTCGGAGCTCGTTGCCAAGTCGAGGCTCGCGTCGAAGCCCAGCGCTATCAGGCTCGTGCCCGCGGGCGCCGCGGCCACGATCGCATCGGCCTCCTGGCGCGTCGCCACCAGTCGTGGGATCCGCAACCTACCGTCCTGAAGAAAGCCGACCTCGCGCAGGGTGCCGGAGACCACGAATTCCGTCGAGGCAGTGGTCTCGGCGAAATCGGCATCGAGCCGTCTGGTGGATCTCTCCGCTCCTCCGACTCTCGGGTCGTCGAGCTCGAAGACCGGATCGGCCAGGACCGCCACCGACATCCCTGGCGTCTCTCGCCCCGCGGTCTCTTTCCGCAGGGTCGCCAGGGTCGAAATGGACGGCAAACTCACGATCTCGTGCTCGACTGCCAGGGGGACCGGTGCCGCCCCCTTTGATCGAACGGGTAACGCCCCGAAAGGCAGATACTGCAGCGCTCCGTCCGCCACCACGAGAAGCCTCTTTCCGGCGAATCTCTCTCCGACAGGCCCGATGAGCATCTCGCTCAGGCGTGCCGCCTCGGTCCAGTAGGCGGCGTCGGCGGCCTTTACCCGCCGGCGGCGTTCGCTCAGGGTCTCGCCGGATACCGGCAACCGCGCCGTTAGAAGCCGATAGACGTTGCGAGCGGCCCGCTCAATCTGGGCACGCGGCGGCAGCTCGTAGGTCGCGTACCCACTTCGCCACACCGCCCACAGGAAGCTGCGCGTCTCTCCCAGTGCATACTCCAAGAGTAGGGTGTCGTCGTCCAGTACATCGTCCTGGATTCCCTTCAGGTCCAGGGATCGAGGCTGGCTCAAGGCCGTGACCTCCGGACTCTGGCTGCGGATTCGGGCCTGAAGCTGATCGTAGAGAATCGTCAGGTCTCGGACCTGGCCCTCCGCCGTTTCCAGCTCACGCGGGTCTGCCTCGCTGCCCATCAGCTCCATCAATCGGTCGGCAGAGGCATCCAGAGTCCGCTTCAGCTGTCGTTCTCGCGCCCTCAACAGCGGATCCAGGCCTCGATACAGATCGATGCCGGATTCGGCCAGGTTTTCCAGCAGCGACTGCGCGCGCGCTCGCTCGGCCACCTGCAGAGCCTCGGCCGCGAGCTCCCGCGTCCCGTCGATCTCGTGGAGGCGCATGAGCACTTCAATGTAGACCTCGTAGTACTTATGAAAGGACGCCACGTAGGAGGCGCGTAGACTGTGACTCGCCACCTGCCCGCGCAGCGATTCTGCAATCCGTAGGGCCGCTTCGAGATGAGTCCGCGCCGCCCAGAGATCTCGCCGCTCCCGCTCGACCCTACCCAGGCCATAGAGGGCCGCTGACTCTCCCTGGCGATCTCGAGCGAATCTGCTGAGGTTGAGGGCACCCAGCAGGTAGTGCTGGGCTCGCTCGAGCTCGCCGAGCTGAAGATAGGTCCTCCCGATGTCGGCCAGCGTGTCGGCCTCGAGCCTCGGGTCGACGAAGTGCTTCTGGTAGCTCAGAGAGCGCTGGTAGTGCTCCAACGCCTCATTCAGCTCTCCGCTCGACTGATAGGTCATTCCGATCAGCCGAATTCCGTATGCTTCGGCTCTTCGATTCTCCAGTTCCCGGCTGATGGCAACCGCTTCCTCGAAGCGAGCGAGAGCGGCGGTGTGGTCATGCGAGGCAAGAGCATTCCAGCCGAGGAACTCGAGCAGCTCCTCCTCAGCCATACGAAGACCTGCCGACCTGTACAGCGCCAGCGCTCTTGCCCAGTAGCCTCGGGCACTTTGGTTCTCGCCCATCTGCGAATAGACCGAGCCCAAGCCGGCCAGGGCGCTCGCGCGCCACACGGCATCACCCATCTTCTCCAGTAGCGACAGCGCTCGATTGAAGGCGTTCAACGCCAGCTGAGATTCGCCGAGGCGGAAGTTCAAGCGACCGATGGCCACCAGAGTCATGGCTTCCCCTCGTCTGTCACCCAGGAGTTCCCAGAGTGCCAGCGCGCTCTCGTAGTGGGCGTGCGCCCGGTCGAGGTCGCTCAGATCCGAATAGGAATAGCCAAGGAGAAGCAACGTTTGGGCGAGGCCTTCTTGGTCGCCGAGCCGGCGCCAGAGCTCCTCCGCCCGCCGGTAGGAGCTCACCGCATCCGTCAGGTTTCCTCGATGGTAGTCGACCTCTCCCAGACAGTTGAGCGCCTTTGCTTCGCCTCTCGCGCTCGCCAGCTCGCGCACCAAAGCGAGCGCCTCCTGACATCGCGTCAATGCTCTCTCCTGGTCACCCAGAAGAACATGAAGCAAGCCAACGTCGCTGAGGAGCTCGCTCTCGATCGGCCGAGCCCGACCCTCCCGACTGAGCCTCAGAGCGTCTTCATACGCCTTCAACGCCTGGTTCAGATCGCCCGATCGCTCGTAGAGCAGACCGATTCTCTGACCTGATCTTGCGGCCCCCTCTTGGTCGCCTCTGCGCGCGAAGGCCTCGCGAGCTGCTCGATAGGTCTCCAGTGCTTGGCTTCCAGCTCCTTCCTCGTAGACACGGAGCAGGTGTTCTCCTTGCTCGAACACCTCCTCCGCCGATGGTTGCCGATCGGCTTCGGCTGCCGCCTTGCCAGCGAGCTGCGAGTTCGGCCATGTACTGCCCGAGGCGACCTCGGAGCAGAGCAAGCAGACGAGAACACACATCGCGCTCCCGAGCCGTCCGCTGATTCTTCCGAACATGGAGTCCCCTACGCTGCCGGGACGCTTCTCCCTGAAACCTGCCTTCGATTATAAGTCCGGCGGCCAACGAAAGGAGCCGCACCCCGGTGGCAGGTTCTGTGCCGAGTGCTCTCGATCGGAGGTACCTTCATAACGGCTGCGGGCGTAGCGACTGCGGGCATAGCGACTGCGGGCGTAGCGACTACGCGCGTAGCGACTCCGGGCATAGCGGCTGCGCGCATAGCGGGAGAACTCCCTAAGAGCCTCTTCAGACGCAGGCTCCGATAGGTCGAAGTCACGCCCGAGAATCCTCTGAACCATCCCCTGCAGTGAATCCGAATCCTCAGAATGGGTCTGACTCCGATCAGTTATGCCGTCTCTGGCGTCGCGTCTCGTCTTCTTTAGATATGACTCGACGAAATTTACCCACTGCGGCGCATCTCTCGCCAGCTGCAAGTTCTTGTAGGTAGGCGAGAGCTCGGCCCAGGGAAAGGAGAGCGCGATCCCGTGGGAGTGTTGACAGGCAGAGCCGCAGCCAGACGACACCACGACCCATCTCTTCCACTCGTTATCGTCATCGATCGTCTTGCACGCATTGATGACCCGGTCCCAGACCTTTCTGTCTGGGTGGCCGCTCTCTGGTTTGTGTGATTTGAACTCCCTCTGGAGGCAGATGCAGAGATCGCGCAGGTCGACGAACTGGTGGAATTTGTAGGTCTGTGCCCTCCAATGTGCAATGAGGATCTGGTCCTCGAACCGCTCCAGAGCGTCCCCCAAAGCCCCTCCCAGTTTGTCGAGCCGCTCTTTCAATATGTCGATCTCGCCCAGCTTGATCGCTGCCAGGTCTACAGAGCGCCCTACCGAACGATCATAGTCTCGGTAATAGCCGACGTAGCTGTCGACAATCACCTCACCAAGCTCCTCGGGTAGGAGCGGTCGATCTTCGTAGGAAGCGGCGAGCGCCGCGTTCAGAATCGAATGGTACGGCCAGCCGAAGTCTGGCTCGTAGCCTTCCGCCCCGACGATGACCTCGACGTGTTCCCGAACCTCGTAGCAGACTTCCAGCATGTTCATGAAGCAAGCGTCCATTCCCAGGAGATGAATCTTTTCCTCGGGGGTTTGACCGCGCTGGAGTGCTTCGCGTCGTTTCTCGCAACAGTCGTCGTGCGTTGGCCCATCTTCCTGGTCCACGTACTCACAGTCCAGTGCTATGAGGATACGGGCGCGCTCAAGTGCCTCGCGTAGCTCGGGGAGCGTCAACGAGTCCTCGGCCGCCTCGTCTTTCAGGAGAAAGTCCTCGGTCGCCCCGCTCCCGTGTCCCACGAGGAGGATTGCGTACTTGTCGGCGCGACCGTTCTGCTCCTCAACACCACCGGCGGTCTTCTTTGGACTATTCACCGCCCAGCCGACGAAACCGCTAAGCGCCCCGGGGTTTCCGGTGTTTGTCTCGTCCAGGCGAAGCTGCGGCTCTACCACCAAGTCTTGATCAACGCCGTCGTCTTGATCAACGCCGTCGCTCCCAGCGCTCGAGGCGGAGGGCTCTCGTCCAGTGATGAGGTAACGTTGGGTGGGGATGCCGAGGCCGCTGGGATCGAGCTGCGCCAACACCCTGACGCGACCCTCCAATTCGGTACCGGTACTGCGAAGTTGCTGCAACTGCAGCACCATGTCCTCGGCCAAGCTGTTGTCTCCGGCCATGTAGGCCATGGCGGTCCAATGGGTTTCGTTCAGCTCTTTTTCTGCTGATTCCATAGCTCTTGCGCCTCTAGTTGGGTTGACGTTACCGATTCTGCAGATCCGCCATCGAATGTCGGGGAAATCCACTGACAGGTCTGCTCCCGCGCGTGATCGCGATGAGATTGATGTCGTCCGGAGATGGCTTGCCACCGCTGAACTGAATCGCGCTGGCCATCAGGTGCTCGATTACCGCTTCCCCCGCCTGACCGGCTACTCTCGCGAGCCCTTCTTGTAAGAACCCGTCTTCAAAGGACTCGTCCAGGTCGTTGACGATCGAGCCCAAACCGTCGGACGCGATCAAGAACACATCTCCCCATTCCAGCGTCAGAGTGGTTGCCTCGTACGTTGCTGCTCCTTCGCC
The DNA here is from genome assembly GCA_945787575.1 of Thermoanaerobaculia bacterium. GTDB lineage: Bacteria > Acidobacteriota > Thermoanaerobaculia > Multivoradales > JAHEKO01 > CALZKB01. The sequence continues at coordinate 35,272 of CALZKB010000012.1, forward strand.
CTCGAAGAGTCCGATAGGGCAGCCAGTAACCTCCACTTCCTCTACCCGCTGAGTGCGGGAGCGCAGCACGAAGGGATGGGGCAGCCCAGCGTGGGCGTAGCGCACCGCGGAGCCTTCGCCCTCGAGTGTCGCCACTCCCGCCGCGACGAACACCCTCCGCGGGACGAGCGGAAGGAGTCCCGCGTTCATCCGTGCCAGAAGGTCGCGCGGCACGATCGTCGTGGCGGCGGCTTCCTGAAAGACGGCCTTCACCAGCATAGTGGTCATAGCGGCCTCGATACCGTGCCCCATGACATCGCACACCAGCAGGGCCGCACTATCGTGATCGCGAAAGAGATCGTAGAAATCTCCCCCGAGCGCTTCACATGGCCGGTAGAGCGCCGCGAAGCTGTACTGCCCGAGCGGCGCCGAGAGGTCTGGTAGCAGGCTCTTCTGGACGCGCGCGGCCCGTTCCAGCTGCCGCGCGAGCGAGCCCAATGTGTCGACTCGTTCCCGCTGCATTTTAAGACTCGACGCGAAGGACAAGACGCTGTCCCTTTCCCGCCGGATGGCTCGCTGTTCGTTGAGCTGCATGGTTTGCTCTCGATCCGAGCTGCTTGTGTCTGCCCTGCTTCTATATGAGCCATCAGGCAAAAACCTTTCAACCTCGGGCTGGAGCGTCGTTTCACTTCTCCACCAAAAAGCGAGCTCTGCCGCCCTTGGCCTCTCCTTCGGCGGCTCGGCGCCCTTCGCGACTGCCAGACAAGACTGAGCGGTCGACCCCACCAGGGGCGACGAGGACCCCTAGCCTTACGAGGTCGCCTTCAGCCGGCCGTGCCGTTCTCGGGATCTGGTCTCATTCGACTACACAGCTAGCAGTTGTCTCAATACCCCAACGGGTAGGCAATAGGCGAATCTGACGAGGTACGTTCGGGCCGAATTTCAACGGCGCATCGGTCATTCTCTTGAGCCCCGCCGCGCTTGGCAACTACCCAGATATGGGCTGCTCTCCCGGCCCAGTGAACGTCTAAGCCGTCGTGGACACTAGCGACTTCGGCCTCGTCTGAAGAACGACGGTCAGTGTTATGTGGCGGCCCACTGGCCAGCGCGCCGACCGCACTTATAAAGGCATTCCGTCGAGGACCGACCCCGGCGCCAAGAAACGTTTTGCGCGTCGTGCTCATTAATAGTGAATGCAGCGCAAGCCGGAAGGACATTTCATTATGAAGCGAAATGTAGTCGAACTGATTCGAGATTTGTCGTTGTTTCGATCCTGGCCCTGGCCTTCGCCGTCCGCTCGGGGGCGTGCGGCCTGCCGGTCGGTCCGACAGAGCCTCGCCTGCGGGTCGATGACCCGGCGGCGGCGGCACCACCGGCCCTGGAGACTCTGCAGGGTCCCGGCGGGTGTCCCGATGATGTCGTCGCCGACCGACCGGGTAGCGACTGCCAGGACTGGGAGTCCGAATGATCGGTCCACCGAAAAGAGCGACCCACCGCTACGGCAATCCTGTCGGCCAGCGGTTCCAGTGGGACGAACATCGTTCCGAAGGAGGTAAGTCATGAAGAGCACCAACAACCAGAGGATATGGACCTTGGTCTCGCTTCTCGCGCTCGCGATGAGTGCAGCGACCCTCGGAGCCGCGCAAGGACAGCCCGGCTCACTCGCACGGAGCAATCCGATCGACTGCGAGCCGCTAGTGGTCTTTGACGTCAGCGGCTACGGCATCGCTGGCATGATCCACCAGCATTTCGTCGTCTACAGCGACGGTCTCGCCAGTCTCTCGGCGCTCAGTCCGGGCGGGTCGTACGCGGACCTCACCTGGGTGACAACGGATCGTGCCAAGGAGTTCAACAACGAGCTCCTCTCGGCTGGCGCCCTGGAGCTCAACGACAGACTTACGCCCGGCACCGCGGACATTCCGCTGACCACCGTCACGGTGTTCAACGGTGGCGATCCGAGTGCCGTCCACAACACCTTTAGCTTCTACGCCATCGGCGGGGACGACGACTATCAAGCCGTCGTCGAGATCGTGCAAGCGTTCATCGGCTTCGCCTTCTACGCCGAGTGACAGCCTCCTGTGTCGGCGACTTTCGCCGCTGACGACACCCGACCCTCGTAGCAACGAGCCCTTTCGCCGCGTTGTCGTCAGCGGTTTTCGTCTACCCGCCCTTCAAACCTCGGGCAAGGAAGCGGCGCTCAGGCGGTCGGTCGCCTCGAGTCGGAGCTGCGCCAGCTCGAGAC
>CALZKB010000013.1 GCA_945787575.1 Thermoanaerobaculia bacterium
CCTGGGCGGGCCTTCGATGCTCGCGTGGGCAGGAGGAGAAACCGCATGAGCTGCCAACCACCACCTGGCGTCGAGGCTGGCGTCGAAGCTGGCGTCAAAGCCACGAGCCGAGCGACTTGTCTTGGAGCGACCGCCCTCTGCCTTCTCCTGGCGACCCCCTGGCTGAGCGCCGAACAGGCGGCGCCGGTCGACCCACCGCCCGAGACCGACGCCAGGACCTCGGCAGATACCACCGCGGACGCCGGTGCCCCGGACTCCGCCACGCCTGCCGACGAGCGGCTGCGCTTCGGCGAGCACCTGGAAGTCCTGGATCTTTGGTCGCCGATTCCGGCGATCGAGACTCTCGAGCGAGAGGCCCTGCCGACGATGCCGAGCGGCGACGGCGCCGATCTGCTGCGCGGCTTCGCCGGTGTCTCCCTGGGCCGCATGGGGGGCCACGGACTCGAGCCGCGGGTCCGCGGTCTCGGCGAATCGAACCTCAACATCCTGGTCGACGGGGCCTACATCCACGGCGGCTGCCCCAACCGCATGGATCCGCCCACCTCGTTCGCGGCCACCGGCGGCTTCGACAGCGTCACGGTGGTCAAGGGCGTGCAGTCCCTACGCTACGGTGCCGGCGGCAGCGCCGGAACGGTGCTCTTCGAACGCCGGGCGCCGTCGCCCGACGGCGAGCGACCCTGGCGGACAGAGGCCTCGGCCGGCTACGGCAGCTGGAACGCGGCCCCCGAGCTGGGGCTGAACGCGACCTACGCCCGGCAGTCCTTCTACCTGCGGGCCGACGCCGAGTCCCGGCGCCTGGACAGCTACCGGGACGGCTCCGGCGAGGTCGTGCGCTCGGCCTTCGAGAGCCGGGTCGCCAACCTGATGGTCGGCATCGGCGATCGCCGGCGCAGCTTCCTCGAGCTCGGCTACGAGCGCAGCCGGACCGACGACGCCCTCTTTGCCGGCGCCGGCATGGACTCGCCCTACGATCGCGGCGAGACCTACCGCGTCAGGCTCCACCGCAACGAGGCGGTGGGGCCCTGGACCGGGCTCCGGGCGGAGCTGTACCTCAGCCAGGTCGACCACCTGATGGACAACTACTCGCTGCGCCCGCGTGTCGCGCCGATGGCGATGCGGGTGCCGACAGCCTCGGACACCTTCGGCGGCAGGGCGAGTGGGCAGCTCTCTGTCGGCGAGCTGCTGCGGCTGACGCTGGGCATCGACTACCAGCGGAACGAGCGCCAGGCCCTGCGCTTCGCGGGCCCCAGCGCCCAGCAGGTGACGACGCTCCAGTCGGTGATGTGGCCGGCAGCCGAGCTCGCCCAGACCGGGCTGTTCGTCGAGGCCGACAGGTCTTTCGGCAAGGCCTCCCGGGCCCGCTTCGGGCTCCGCCTGGACTCCTTCGAGGCCGCGGCGGGCAAGTCCGGCCTGGCGCCCGCGGGCAAGAACCTGAGCCCCGACCAGCTCTACGCGCTCTACTACGGAAGCCCCGCCCAGCCGTGGAGCGAGACCGGCGTCAGCGCTCTGCTGCGCTACGAGCGTTCGCTGCGACCCGGGTGGACGCTCTTCACCGGCGCCAGCCGCAGCCTGAGCGCCCCCGACGCAACGGCGCGCTACCTGGGCGCCGGCAACCCCATCGCGTCCAACCGCTGGGTCGGCAACCCGGGTCTCGAGGTCGCCGCTCACCACCAGATCGACCTGGGCATCTCGGCGGCGGCCGCAAGCCGAAGCTGGAGCGCCACGGCCTTCCTGGATCTGGTGAGCGACTTCATCCTGCGGGATCGGGCCGGCGGCCAGCCGGGCATCCTGCTCGCCGACCGCGCCTCGATCTACCGCAACGTCGACGCCCGGCTGCTGGGTCTCGAGCTGGAGGCGAGCTGGGCGCCCTCCAGCGCCCTCGCGCTGCGCGGCAACGCCGGCTGGGTGCGGGGCGACAACCGCACCGACGACCGGCCCCTGGCCCAGATGCCACCCCTGCAGGGCATCGCGGCAATGGACTACTCACAGGGCCCGTGGCGCGGCACGGCCACCGTGCGCTGGGCCCTCGAGCAGGACCGCGTGGACGACGACCCACGGACCGGCAGTGGCCTCGACTACGGCCCGACCCCGGGCCATGCCGTGCTGGACCTCCAGACCGTCTACCGCCTGCGCGGCGGTCTCGAGATCCTCGCCGGCCTCGACAACGCACTGGACGAGACCTACGCGGAGCACCTCAACCGCGGCAACCTGTTCGATCCCGATCCGGTGCGCGTCAACGAGCCCGGACGGACCGCCTGGCTGCGCCTGCGTTGGCGCGGCGGCGGCGACCGGCCGGAGGAGGGGTGAAGCGAGCCCTGCCAGAGCGGCGAGGACAGTTGATCTGACGACGGATCAAGTTCAGCAAGTGGCTCTCGCTCTGACGGGGCGCTGACGAACCTCTCGGCTCGGCGGGAGACCCCTCCCGGGCGGCACTTCCCGGGTCTCCTTGACAAATATGCGTTATGCATATATGCTATACGCATCTAAGCCGGAGCGATCGCATGAACCCAATCACGCCACAGAATCCCAACCACGACCTCGACCACTTCGAGCGCCCCGCACTCACCGTGGACGTCGTGCTCCTGGGAGTCTCGGAAGACTCTCTCTGGACCGTGCTGGTGCGGCGCGCAGAGCCGCCGTTCGCCGGCAAATGGACCCTGCCGGGCGGCTTCGTCCGGCTGCACGAATCGCTCGACGAGGCGGTCGAACGGGTGCTCTCGACCAAAGTGGGGCTCGGTGACGTCTTCTTCGAGCAGCTCTACACCTTCGGAGAGCTCGATCGGGACCCTCGCACCCGGGTGGTCTCGGTAGCCCACTATGCCCTGGTCGACCCCGGCCGGTTCGAGACGATCGCCGAGTCGGCCGCCGGCCATCGCGGCATCGCCCGGATCGAGGTGCCCTGGGAGGGCGAAACGGGAGGGCCGGTCGAGGTCCGCGATGCGGAGGATCGTGCTCTCGCCCTCGGCTTCGACCACGAGGGCATCCTCGGCGTTGCGGTCAAGCGGCTGCGAGGCAAGCTCAACTACACCCCGGTCGGCTACCAGCTGCTGCCCGAGCGGTTCACCCTGTTGCAGCTGCAGAGGGTGCACGAGACCGTTCTGGGGCGGCCCCTGAACAAGGACTCGTTCCGTCGCCGCATGCTGGCCTCGGGAGACCTCGAGGCCACCGGACGCCGCCAGCGAGACGTCGGCCACCGGCCGGCCGAGCTGTACCGCTTCCGCCGGCGCTCGGCGATCTAGCAGAGACCCGATGCCACCGAGAAAGGAGAGGACAGATGAGTGAGATTCGCCGATTCCCTTTTCTGCGTCACCTGAGAAGCGAGCCCAGCTCGCACGTGATGGTCTACCGGAGAGGCAAGCTGGTCAAGAAGGGCCGCGGCCTGACCATCTGGTTCCGGGCGATGACGACGGGGCTGGCCGAAGTGCCGACCGACGATCGCGAGATGCAGTTCGTCTTCCACGGGCGCTCGGCCGACTTCCAGGACGTCACGGTCCAGGGAGTGATCACCTACCGGGTTACCGATCCCGAGCTTCTCGCCCGACGGGTCGATTTCACCATCGATCTCGGCACGGGCAGCTACCTGAAGCAGCCCATCGAGCGCCTGGAGCTCATGGTCAGCCAGCTGGCGCAACAGTTCGCCTGGGACTACATCGCCTCGACGCCGATCCGCAACGCCCTGACCGAGGGTGCCGAGGCGATGCGCTCGCAGGTCGCCGCCGGGCTCGAGGCGGATGCCGTCCTCGACGAGATGGGCCTGACGCTGGTGGCGGTGCGCATCTCCTCCGTCCAGCCCACCGCGGATCTGGAGCGGGCCCTCGAGGCGCCGATGCGCGAGAAGATCCAGCAGGAAGCCGATGAGGCGGGCTTCGAGCGGCGCGCCCTGGCCGTCGAGAAGGAGCGCGCCATCCAGGAGAACGAGCTCAAGAACCAGATCGAGCTGGCGCGGCGTGAAGAGGAGCTGATCGCCCAGAAGGGCCAGAACTCCCAGCGCGAGGCGCGGGAAGAGGCCGAGGCGCGGAAGATCGAGGTGGCTGGAGCGGCGGCGCGCTCGCGTGTCGAGTCGGCGGCCGACGGCGACCAGATCAAGGTCCTGGCGGCAGCCGAGGCGGAGAGCACCCGGTTGACCGGGGCGGCGCAGGCCGAGAGCCTGAAGGCAGTCGAGCAGGCCAAGGTCGACGCCGAAAAGCAGCGCATGGAGGCCTACGGTGCGTTGCCCCCGGCGGTCATCTTCGGCCTCGCGGCGCGCGAGCTGGGCAAGAAGCTCGAGCGTATCGATCACCTGAATCTCTCGCCCGAGGCCTTGACGCCCTATCTCGCCAAGATCCTCGACGCCGGCGCCACCCGGCTGAACGGCGAGGCCTCCAGGTGACCACTCTGCCTCCCAGGGTCGTGGTGGTGACGCGGCCCACTCCCTATGCCGAGCTCCTGCTGCGTCACGGCACCCACGAGCAGGGTCGGTTCTTTCTCGAATCGCGGGAGCTTTCGATCGAGCCGCTGGTGGCCCAGCACCGGCGGCTCGAGGAGGCCCGCGGTGAGGTCGAGAACTCCATCCCCCACACCTGGCGCCGGGCGCGGGTGGGGCGGCGGGATCTCGACCGCTTTGTCTTCGAGCCCGAAGACATCGTGGTGGCGGTCGGTCAGGACGGTCTGGTGGCCAACTGCGCCAAGTACCTGACCGGCCAGCTCGTCGTGGGCATCAATCCCGACGTCGAACAGAACGTCGGCATCCTGGTGCCGCACGAGCCCAGGGCCGCCGGCAAGCTGCTGGCGGCCTGCGCCGCGGGGAGCCAGGAGGTCGAGAATCGCACCATGGTGCACGCCGCGCTCGACGACGGCCAGGAGCTCTATGCGCTGAACGAGATCTTCGTCGGCCACCGGACCCACCAGTCGGCGCGCTACCGGCTGCGCTGGAGGGGTCGCGCCGAGCGCCAGTCGTCCTCGGGCCTGATCGTCTCCACGGGGACCGGTGCCACCGGCTGGGCGCTATCGCTCCATCGGCAGCGACGAGGCCGTATGCAGCTGCCGGCTCCGGCCGAGCGCCGGCTGGTCTTCATGGTGCGGGAGGCCTTCCCCAGCGTGGCCTCGCAGGCCGAGCTGACCGACGGCCTGCTGGCCGAAGACGAAACGCTCGAAGTGGTGTCGGAGATGAACGAGGAGGGGGTGATCTTCGGCGACGGGATCGAGGCCGATCGGCTCCAGTTTCGCTGGGGACAGCTCGTCCGGATCGGTCTCTGCGATCGCTGTCTGCGCCTGGTGCGGGGATAGAGGAAAGTCCCGCTCCGCTCCGAGGGTGTCGCCGCCTGGCCTGGAGCGCGCCTCGTTGTGAGGCGATCAGTTGGCTATGAGGGCCCGCGCCGCGCGACCAGAGCCTGGAAGCGCGGGTGATCGCGAAGGGGGTCCAGGTTGCTGTCCTGCCGCAGCCAGTCGACGTAGGCATCGCCACCGGCGACGGCCTTCTCGATGCAGTCCACCGCCCGCTCGAGCTGTCCGGCCAACGAGTAGACGCAACCCACGTTGTAGAGCAGCATCGGCTCGTCGGGCTCGAGCGCCAGGGCCCGCTCGGCCCAACTCAGCCCCTGCTCCGACTGACCCAGACAGACGAGTGCGTTCGCCGCCATGTAGAGCGCCCGGGTCTCCTCGGGGTTGTGATGCAGCCGGCGCTCAGCGGCACGGACACCCTGGCGGCGGACCGCCGCGGCCTCCTCGGGGCGCTCGAGGCTGTCGTAGATCTGCCCCATCAGCAGAGGCGCCTGGTAGTCGTCGGGATCGATGATCGAGGCGTGTTTGAAGAGCTTCGCGGCGGTCTCCAGCTCTCCCTGGGCGAAGCTGTTGCGGGCGTAGAAGTAGTACGCCTCGAACAGCTTCGGGTCGAGGTCGATCGCTCTTTCGAAGGCCTCCTCCGAAGCTTCGTACCGCTGCTCGAGCGAGAGCACCAGCCCCCGCGCCACCTGCGCCTCGGCCAGGTCCGGGGCGAGCTCGAGCGAGCGGCGACTCGCCTGCTCGGCCTGCTCGAGAAGGCGATCCTCACCGTCGGCGTACATGACCAGATAACAGCAGCACTCGGCGACACCGGCCAGGGCACGCGGGTAGTCGGAGTCCAGCTCCAGAGCCCTGTTGAAGAGCGCCAGGGCGGCCTCCACTCCCCGGCGCCGGTACTCGAAGAACCGCTCGCGCCCCTCGAGGTAGTACTCGTAGGCCCGAACGTTGGAGGTCGGCGGTCGCTCGAGAGCCCGCGCGTGCTTCTCCCCGAGGCGAAACTCGAGCCGGTGGGCGATCCGCTCCGCGATCTCCCGCTGGACGGCAAAGACATCCTCCAGAGCACGATCGTAGGTGCGGGCCCAGAGCTCCGCGCCATCATCGGTGCGGACTAGCCGGACGCTGACGCGAAGCCGCTCGTCGCTCTTGGCGACGCTGCCCTCGACCACGGCGTCCACGGCGAGCTGCCGGCCGGCCTCTTGCGCGTCTGCGGCGTTCCGAAAGCGGATCGAGGAGCTGCGCGGCGCGACGCGCAGGCCCTCGACGCGAGACAGGGCGCCGATCAGCTCCGCGGCCAGACCATCACAGAAGTACCGCTGATCCCTCTCGGCGCTCAGATCGGCGAACGGCAGGATCGCGACGGAGGAGACTGTCATCGGGCTAGCTGCCACCTTACTCCCGACGGCAGGCGAAAGCCACAGAAGCACCCGGACGCCGCCTTTCTTCGGACTGTCGAGCTCTTCTCGGGCCCCTCCAGTTGTCAGGTCTACACAGACCTATCTGCCCGGATCATGCGAGGTCGAATCGATCGAGATCCATGACCTTGTTCCACGCAGCGACGAAATCGCGCACGAACTTCGGCTCGGCGTCGGCGCTCCCGTAGACCTCGGCGATCGCCCGCAGCTCGGAGTTCGAGCCGAAGACCAGGTCGACGCGCGTGCCGGTCCAGCGGAGCTCGCCGGTCTCACGACTACGACCCTCGAACACGTCCTCGCGGTCCGAGGTCGCCCTCCACTCCGTCGTGATGTCGAGCAGGTTCACGAAGAAGTCGTTGGTCAGCGTCTCGGGTCGGTCGGTGAAGACCCCGTGCTCGGACCGCCCGGCGTTGGCGTTCAGGGCGCGCATGCCGCCCAGCAGAGCCGTCATCTCGGGAGCGGACAGCGTCAGCATGAACGCCTTGTCCAACAGCAGGTGCTCCGCGGGGAGCTCGTGCCCGTTCTGGAGGTAGTTGCGGAACCCGTCTGCCGTCGGCTCGAGCACGGCGAACGAGCCGGGGTCGGTCTGCTCCTGGGTGGCATCGGTGCGCCCCGGCGAGAAGGGGACCTGCACGTCGTGCCCGGCCTTCTTGGCGGCCGCCTCGACAGCCGCGCAGCCGCCCAGCACGATCAGGTCGGCGAGGGAGACCTTCTTGCCGCCCGCCTGCGCACCGTTGAACGCTTGCTGGATTCCTTCGAGGGTCTCCAGCACCCCCGTCACGCCAGAGGTCAGGTTGACGTCCCACTCGGCCTGCGGCGAAAGGCGGATCCGCGCCCCGTTCGCTCCACCGCGCTTGTCGGTGTCGCGGTAGGTCGAGGCGGATGCCCACGCCGTCGAGACGAGCTGCGAGACGGACAGGCCCGAGTCGAGGATCTTGCCCTTCAGCGCGGCGATGTCCGCGTCGTCGATCAGTTCGTGGTCGACGGCAGGGACCGGGTCCTGCCAGAGCAGCTCCTCGTCGGGGACCCACGGTCCGAGATAGCGGGCGACGGGTCCCATGTCGCGATGCAGCAGCTTGTACCACGCCCTGGCGAAGGCGTCGGCCAACTCGTCCGGGTTCTCGTAGAAACGCTTCGAGATCTCCTTGTAGACCGGATCCACGATCAGCGCCATGTCCGCCGTCGACATCACCGGCGCGTGCCGCTTCGACGGGTCGTGCGCGTCGGGCACGGTGCCCTGCGCCTCGGGGTTCTTGGGGGTCCACTGGTGCGCACCGGCGGGGCTCTTCGTCAGCTCCCATTCATACGTGAACAGGTTCTCGAAGTAGCCGTTGTCCCAGGTGATCGGGTTGCTGGTCCAGGCGCCCTCGAGCCCGGCCGTGATCGTGTCGCCGCCCTTGCCGCTGCCAAAGCGGCTCGTCCAGCCGAGGCCCTGCTCGTCGATGCCGGCACCTTCGGGCTCGGCACCGACGTACTCATCGGGGTCGGCCGCGCCATGCATCTTGCCAAACGTGTGGCCGCCGGCGATGAGCGCAACGGTCTCTTCGTCGTTCATCGCCATGCGAGCGAATGTCTCGCGGATGTCCCGGCCCGAAGCCATTGGATCCGGTTTGCCGTTCGGCCCCTCCGGATTGACGTAGATGAGGCCCATCTGGACGGCGCCGAGCGGATTCGCCAGCTCCCGGTCGCCGCTGTAGCGCTCGTCGCCGAGCCACTCCCGCTCCGGACCCCAGTAGACGTCCTCCTCGGGCGCCCAGATGTCCTCGCGGCCACCGCCGAAGCCGAAGGTCTTGAAGCCCATCGTCTCGAGGGCGCGGTTCCCGGTGAAGATCAGCAGGTCGGCCCACGAGATCTTCCGGCCGTACTTCTGCTTGATCGGCCAGAGCAGTCGGCGCGCCTTGTCGAGGTTGGCGTTGTCCGGCCAGCTGTTGAGAGGGGCGAAGCGCTGTGCGCCGGTGCCGCCGCCGCCACGGCCGTCGGCGATGCGGTACGTACCTGCGGCGTGCCACGTCATGCGGATGAACAACGGTCCGTAGTGGCCGTAGTCGGCCGGCCACCAGTCCTGCGACTGGGTCATCAGCGCATCGACGTCCTCGGCCAGGGCTTCGAACTCGAGGGTCTTGAACTCCTCGGCGTAGTCGAACGACTCGTCCATGGGATCGGACAAGGGCGAGTTCTGGTGGAGAATCCTCAGGTTCAACTGATTCGGCCACCAGTGCTGGTTCGCCGTGGTCCCAACCGCCGTGTGAGTTCCGCCCATCACGGGGCACTTGCTTGCGCTGTTCTCTGACACGTAGCTCCTCCTGATCTGTGATGCTGATGGTTGGTTGTGCTGAGTTCGAGGTATTGCCTGGTGGTCTCGCTGTCGTCGCTTATGTGCGGGGCGTGTAGTACGAAGCCGGTCGCCGCGTCAGTCTCTGGCCGACACCGGAGTCATCGCGAGACACTCGGGACAGCGGCCCCAATACACCACCTCGGCTTCGTCGATCTCGTAACCCGAGTCGGCGGCGGCGGTCAGGCAGGGGGTGGCGCCGACCGCACAGTCGACGTCGACCACCCGGCCGCAGGTGCGGCAGATGAGATGGTGGTGGTTGTCACCGACCCGATCCTCGTAGCGGGCCGGCGACCCGGCGGGCTGGATGCGTCGGATGAGGCCCTTGTCGGCCAGGACCCCGAGGGCGTCGTACACCGCCTGGCGCGAGATGGCACCGATCTCGGCCCGCACGACCTCGGCGACGTCGTCCGCCGTGCCGTGTGGGCGATCGGACACCGCCCGCAGGACCGCCAGACGCTGGGCCGTGACCTGGACACTGTGTTGGCGAAGGAGATCAGCTGGTCCGATGGGCGGCTGCGAGGACATGATCACACTATGTGCCAAACTTCAGACTCTGTCCAGGATTTGCCCTGAGCCAATTTGTTTCGAGAGTGAAAATACCTGGGCGCCCTCCTCGTGGGCACACAGCTGCGCTACATCACCACGCAAGTCCGTAGCGTTGGTCAGGTTCTCGAGGAGTGGGAAAGCCACTTTCCGCAGGGGTGGATCCGCCATTGTTGGGCTATTGAGTGGTGAAGCTGCATCCCCCTGGGTCGATGCTCGATCGGCGCCAGGTCAACGGGGCGCGAGGTCCGCAGAGGCACGCCGCTAGATGACCGCGTGAGCGCTCCGTATCAGGACCATCGAACGATCCGATGGTCGAGCTGGGCTCTGAGCGGCTTCGGCTACCGTAACTGGGCCGCCTTTAGATCCGAAAGGCAGCGACGCGAGAGCCTTGCCGCAAAGGCCGAGATCCTCCGGTCGGCCGGCCGCAGAGAGGTCCCGGAGCCCTTGATCGTGCGCTCCGTCGGCGAGGTCGAGAAGATCGACCCGAGAGATGTCGATTGGATCGAAGGCTGCGGCAACTATGCGCGGCTCCACCTCGGAGCCCGCCAGATCTTGATTCGACGCACGCTCACGTCGCTATGCGATGAGCTGAGCGTTACCGGCTTCGTGCGGATTCACCGTTCTGTGATCGTCAACGGCGACCGGGTGGCCAAGGTCAGCACCGGCACCCACGGCGATGCCTTCGTCGAGATGTCGAACGGTCACCGTCTCAAGGTGAGTCGAACCCATCGCCGAGCGCTCGAGATCGCCACGCTCTAGCCGATCGGCAGTTGGTCACTCCGTTTGACCAGCTCGTCACTACCACGGCAACCGGCCGCGGATCCGTCCGTAGGCTGGGGTACGACGAGATCAGAGCACGTCGATTCGATCCCAGCCCCATCGCTTAGCACGAAAGCACGGCGGAGACCTTCGCGCCTGGCACCCCTGGCGTTGATTGCCCTCCTCGCCCTTGTTGTCTCCCCAGCCTGTTCAGCGCCCAAACGGCTCCCGAATCCCGGACGTTATGGGCGCCTATCGTTTTGACGACGGGCGCTTGGTCAGCATCCGGCGAAGCGAGGGCGAGACCCTCCGTGCCCGCTTCTATGACTCCGGCGACAGCCGTCGTCTCTATCCTCGAGGGAAACTGAGGTTCGCCACCGGTTCCAGTTTTGCGAGCGCCGAGCCGGTCGAGGCGACGATCGAGTTCTGGGCGGGCGAAGACGACGCCACGGCCGGTCTTACTTGGACGCCGCAGGGCTCGCCAGGAAGTTCCGCTCGGAAAGTGAATCGGTCACGGAGGATCCTGTTCGAGAGCGACGGCGCGGTCCTCTCAGGCAGGCTCGATCTCCCCTCCGGAACCTCTGGTCAGGCTCCGTCGACGGCCGTCGTGCTGCTTCATGGTTCGGGATCGAGCGTCGCCACCGAATTCTTCTACAACGGCGATTTCCTGGCCGCCAACGGCATCGCGGCCCTGACGTACGACAAACGTGGAACGGGCGATTCGGAGGGTCGGGCCACCTTCGATTTCCATCAACTCGCCAGAGACGCCAAGGCGGCGGTCGACTACTTGAGCAGTCACGAGGAGCTCCGCGACGCTCGAGTGGGGTTCTCGGGCTACAGCCAGGGGGCCTGGATCGATCCTCCTCGCCCACACCGCGACCGCGTAGGAGGATGCTCGGCGGTGCTCCTTCTTGAGTCTCGCCCTGGTACTACGACTCGATCGACGTTCTCGAGGCGCTCGACGACGAGCCCGTAGCTGGTGATGAGGAACCGGACCCGTTCGCTCATCGATGCCGCCAGGGGGCGATCGAGGTGAGAGTGTTCGCTGACGCCGAGCATGGGATGCTGCTGCTCGCCTCGGACGGTGGCGAAGAGGTTGCTGTCGGCTACGCCTCGGGCTACTTCCGACCCGAGGTGGAGGCGGCGTCGAAGCTTTCTGCGGTAAGCCGGGACTAGATTGGCAGACCGGGAACGAGCACGAGCCGGACCAGCACCAGGGCGGCACCCCATCCAATCCCCAAGGAGCGATCCCCCCGCTCACGACGGCGGCTGGTGGCTGCCTGCGGGCGGCTAGCCGCCGCGTTCGCGCGAACGTCAGATCTGCCAGAGGCCGTGGTGGATGCCGCCCTGGATGAAGATGGCGAACGTGCCGTGGCCGGGGATTTCCATGGGCGGATGCGCGATCTCCCCGCCGCTCTCAACCGCCGCACCGGCCGCGGCGTCGATGTCCTCCACCAGCAGGTAGGGCCGCACCACCGGTTCTTCGGTCTCGTGCATCGGCGCCCGGATGCCGAGCCTGCCGCCGCCGGGTAAGGCGGCCATGCGCGCGTTGCCCAGCCCCGCCTCCGGCTCGCTGAAGCTCACGCCGTACAGTTGCGCGTAGGTCGCGCAAACCGCGTCGACGTCCTTGGTGACGATCTCGAGGTAGTGGATCTGCATCGCGTTGGCGCTCCTTTGCGTCTCCTTGCGGAGGTCCTCAAGCGCCCGACGCTAGCACGCCCGTCCTGCGCCCTCCTAGCACACCGGCGGCCGAACTCTGGACATGGCGCGAGTCCCGCCCTCTTTGCCATTGTAGCGAGGAACATTCCTCGGTCCGGCGCCAGGGGCTCGCCGGTTCATCGGACTTCCGCTCAACATCGATCAACCAGGTCTTGGTCCACGTCTTGCCGCGGTCGGAGCTGGTTTCGCCGTACCAGTGGTACGCGTCCTTCTCGATGCCGTTAAAGACCCAACGCGACATCGGGCCGGATGCGCCGGCCTCGAACGGGTGTAGCACGATGTCATCGCCTTCCTCCACGCCGCCGAAGTAGAGAACCGAATGACCCCCGATACCACCGAGTTGATGGAGGTGAACGAAGCGAGACCCCTAGGAAGCGAGCATCCTCTCCGCCACCGAGCGGGTTCAATCTGCGGCAGCCGCGGCCAATATGACGGCTGAGGTCTCGGCGTTCGCCTTGTAGTAGCCGACGAATCGATTCGTCTCGTGGGAGTCGTAGGTTTCGAGGTTCCGCGCCCACCGGTAGCCGATAGTCTGGTAGAGGAGTTCTACCGCAATCTGAATCGGGCCGACGCCATCCGGAAGTGACACGCGATAGCGAATGCTGTCACCGCCGTCCTGAAAGTCGCCGTCGTCGGCCGCCGCACCCCGAACACCAACCGCATCTTCCGCCGTCGCCTTGTCGAATCCCAACGGGAGCAGGCGATTGTCCTTCGCGTAGGTGGCACCCGAGAGCAGCGAGGTCGTCACCTCGTTCTTGTAGTCATGGATGATCGGCTCGTAGATCTGCACCTGATCAGCGCTCGAGATCTCTTTGTAGTGAGGCTCATAGGCGTCGGGATCGGCGTCGTTGTCGTTGCCGACGATCGAGCCGTCGGCGTTGAGCGCTCCGGATTCGAAGACCGTCCTGCCGCTTTGATCACGGACCGTGACGTGCAGCCAGGCGCGACGCGACGGATAGGCGGAGGGTAGCTTGTGGCCGGTCTGGTTGGTGACGCTGATGTCGATGAGAGCTTGGGAGCCCGAGAAGCTGAGGCCGGCGACGCTGACCTGCGCAGCGGCCGACTGCAGATGGTCGAGCGTTCGTCGCGCCGACTCCTCGAGGTCCGCCACCGGTGTCGTGACGCCGAGTTCGTCGCGGTACTTGTTGAGCATCTTCAGCATGAAGACGTTGCCGCCCCGGAAGACGTGCCGAGACACGTTCTCTCGGGGCTCACCGAGCACCGAAGAGATCGGGACAGGCACCTCCACCTCCGGCATGTGGCAGTCCTGGCAACTCGTTTTCTCTCGGTAAACGCTGTGTTTCCACTCGAGATAGGGGACCTGTTCGGCGAACTCGCCGATGACCTCGCCTTTGCCGTCCGTCGCGGGTGTAAACAACGTGTGGCAGGTGGCGCACAGCTCGGAGCGCTGGATGTGCGCCCCTTCGCCCGGCACGAGCGTCGATGCGGAATGCATGACCCTTTGGAGGCCCGCGGAAACCTCGTACGGTCCGTAGACCTTGCCCTGGTTCGGCAGGGAAGGCGTGATCACGTAGCCGCCGTCAAAGCTTCCGTGTTCACCAAGGTTCTCCTCCGAGATCTGATGACACACGGTGCAGGAGACGCCGTCGGCGGCGAGCTCCTGCTCTTGCGGCTGGAATCCGCTTTCGAAATAGCGAATGAGCTCACCCGACCCGCCGTTCGCCATGGCGGTCGTCCGAAACATCGGCATGTGGCAGACCGAACAAATGTCCTCGATCTGGTCTTGCATTTGCGGACGGTCCGCGATCTCCCGGCGCACGGCTGCCTGCCAGTAGGGATCTTTCGCGGCCAGAGCCATCATGGACGCTCGCCAGCTATGGCCGATCGACAACGTCTCGCCGTTGGCATCGACCATGTTGCTGTGACAGGCGATGCACTTGTCGGATGTGACGAAATTGGGGCCGAGCAGGTCTTGCGCGCTCGCAGGCGCAGCCAGCAGGAAGGCGATGATCAGCGCGCCCGACCAGGCGATGCTCGGAGACAACTCTCTCAACCTCTCACCAGCCATCGAAGAACCCTCCGTCGAACCAGTCCCAAAGCAGGTAGCTGACGATCTGAGTGTCGCGACCCGCGGTTTCGGTGACCGGCACTCGCACGCCGACATTGAGCAGGATGTGTTGGCGAGTGTTGAGCGCTACCTGAAACTGCGGCACGAGATCGACTTTGGTCTTTGCGCCCGAAGCCAGATCCCGGACCGATAGCACTTCGAGCATCGGTGAGAAGGCACGGCCGAACGGGCCGCCAGTCGTCCATGTCCTGCCGAACCCCATGCGGAGTCCCACCTCGTCGTCGAAGCCACTGTCGGTCGGGAACTCGGCAAACGCGTGCGCCTGGAAGAAGGCGTCAGCCGGGAGCAGTCTGCCGTAGGTCATGAATGGCTCCAGGACCGCCGTGCCCTTGCCGAGCTCCTTGTCTTCGTCTCCCGTCGGCAGAATCACCTCGCCGCCGAGGCTGAAAATGTTGCCGTGGTCGAGATTGGCGTAGATGGTGTGCTTGTAGCCAATGGCGATGTCGCCGACACCGGATTCGTGACCGGCCGCCGTGGAATCGAGGCTGACAACTGGCACAGCGACTTCCACCATGCCCACCGGGCCGAAGCGCTTCTCGTAAAGGAGCTCCAACTCGAGCGCGTTGCTTTCTCCGTTGCCGTAGCTGGCGGTCACCACCGCCTCGTCTTCGGGAAAGGCTTTCTCCGTGAATAGGAACCGCGGCAGGTTGAACTCACCGCGCGGCCAGCGCGGGTCGTCGCAGAAGGTGCGAACGTGGTCGAGGATCTTCTGGATCTCGTCGCCGGTCAGCGCGTCGCCAAAGGCAGGCATCATGCGATCGAAGGCCCGTACCGGGCCACCCTCATGGATGATGGCGTACCAGTCCGGATCCGGCTCGCGGGAAGCAAACTCGCAGTCCGAGAAATCGGGTACTGGCGTCTCGAAGACAAGGTCTTCTCGTGCTCCTCCCTTGCCGTCGGCGCCGTGGCAGCTTGCGCAGGCGGTCGCGTAGAGTTCCGCGCTGCTGCTGCTTTGGGCCGACGAGACGGCCGGAGCCAGCATCAGCAGCGCCGCGGAGATCAACAGAAGCTGTCTCACGGTGTCATTCTCCCAAGGGTTCTCGTAGGTGTCGAGGCATCCGGCTCGCGGGGCCCTCCATTCGGTGAGAGGCACAGAAGTACAGAGAGGTTCCCGAAAGATCGACACCCCAGGAGATCATCTCGAGCTTCTCGAAGAGCATTTCGCTAGTCTTAGGAAGAGACAACCGGAAGACGAGGTTCGGGGCAATGGACAACCGATCACAGCTCCTGGCAGTGGATGGCGCAGCCAACTTGCTTTTCGGGATCGCGCTACTGGCGTTCCCCAGACCGTTCTTCGAGGCTCTGGGCTTACCCTGGACCGGCCGCGGCCTCTACGCCACGATCCTCGGGAGCGTCCTGGTCGGTATCGGTATCGCGCTTTTGCAAGAGAGCCGCGCTCGGCCAGGAGCGCGTGTGGGACTAGGACTCGGAGGAGCCATTGCGATCAATCTCGCAGCGGGGCTGGCCATCGCCGCCTGGTTGCTCTTCTCGGTAGCTGATGGCGTCTCGGCCGGCGGCCGAGTCCTCCTGTGGCTCCTGGTGCTCTTCCTCGTAGGCCTCAGCGCTGGGGAGATCGCCGCTCAACGGCGCGCGGACCCGCAAGCCTGAAGCAGGGGCTCTGAACCAAGGGGCCTGGCGGAGGGCATCATTCGGCCATGCCCCTCGGCCTCATCCGAGTAGCTGCAGCGGATCGTGGTGATGAAAAGCCGGTGAAGCTGATCGCGGAGGCGCGACGTCGTGCCACGCTTCCCGGTGACCGGGGTGAGTCCGAGCCTGTAAATAAAGCTCGAGAAGGTCGGGCCAAGTTCGATCTCGCGGCTGCGTGTTCGCACCGCCTCCAGAGGCTATCATTGGGAACACCCCGCCCTGGCGGGTGGCGACCCGGCCATCCTCGCGGGCGTATTCTCGACTCTATCTGGGCCCAAGCACTATCCCGGCGCAACTCGGAGCGGTAGTTCATGCAGAAACACGTGAAGCTCAGAGACGAGAGTGAGGTCCTCATCCGTGAGATGACGCGGAAGGATCTCGCGGGATCCCTCGCTTTCTTCGAGTCACTCTCCGAGGAGGACCGCACCTATCTTCGTCGGGACGTCACCAAGAACGAAGTCGTGGCGCGACGGATCCGCGAAGCAGAACGGGGGGCGGCAAGGCGGCTGGTCGCCATGGCAGGCGATCAAATCGTGGCCGACGGCTCCCTGGAGCTCTCGGGCGAGGAGTGGAAGAACCACATCGGCGAGTTGCGATTGATCATCGCTCGCCCCTATCGGCGCAAGGGACTTGGCATCAGAATGGCCCGTGAGTTGTTCCTGCTAGCGGCCAGCGCCAGGGTGGAGGAGATCGTCGTCAGGATGATGCGGCCCCAGAAGGCGGCCCGCAGCATCTTCCGCAAGCTCGGGTTCCGGCAGGAGGTCATACTGCCAGACTACGTCCGGGATCTGAGTGGCACGAAGCAGGACATGATTCTGATGCGCTGCGACCTGGAAGGGCTGTGGAGGGAGATGGAGGACTTCGTCGCCACGGGTGACTGGCAGCGAACCCAGTAGCTTCGCTCGTCGGTCTTCCCCGTCGGTTTCCCCCCGTCGGTATGCCCCCGGCACCTCCCCTCCGGGCGAGCCGAGCTCAGCGGCCGCACCGGGCGCGAACCGGGCGATGCGTGCGCTGCAACCGATTGTCAGGCGGCCTCTCGCGCAACGGTCACCGCCGTGCCGTAGCAGAGGACTTCGCTGACACTGCTCATGACCTCTGTAGCATCGTATCGGATTCCGATTACGGCATTCGCACCAAGTTTCTCTGCATGGTCGAGCATCATGTCGAAGGCATCGGCACGGGTCCTTTCGCAGAGTTCCGTAAAGAGTGTTATGTCGCCACCAAACAGCGTCTGAATGCCGGCTCCTATTGTCCCGAAGAGAGATCGTGACCTGACGATGATTCCCCGTACGACACCGTGATTGGCCGTGATCCGATAGCCATCAATGCCAAAAGACGTTGTCGTCATCGACTCTTGCATCACTGTCCTCCAGTATTTGCCTCGAGTAACTCGGCGTCGGGTAACTCGGCGTCGCGAAGTTCAGGAACGCAGGCCAGCTCCACCGACGTCAGCCCGCCAACTCAGTCTTCCGCCCAGAGACCGAGTCGGAGAAAGAACCACAGGAACGCCGCGGCAACGAGCACGGCCATTCCGGCCACCGGCGTCAGGAGCGACTCGGAGATGCCGTACGCGACTGCTTGCGGACTGACGATGCCCTGATCGGCGATCGCCCGGCTCAGCTTGTGGATGCCGATCCACTGACCGAGGAAGCCGAGCACCGCAGCCACCCCGCCCCAGAACAGCACCGCGTCGACGCTATGGCGACGACGGGCCGCCGGCCCTCTCCAGCGGGCCAGCAGGCAGAGGATATTCCACAGGACCAACAACCCGATCACCAGCGCCAGCAGGATGATCGGCCAGATCAGAGGGCCCGCTTCCATCAGGAATCGAATCATGTCGTGCCTCCTTGTCGATGGGCTCAGCCGGCAGACTGGAGGAGTGTTTCGATCTCTCGCGCCTCGCTGCGGGTCACCAGGCCGGCGAGGACGAACCAGACCATGCCAGCGAGAATCG
The DNA here is from genome assembly GCA_945787575.1 of Thermoanaerobaculia bacterium. Lineage (GTDB taxonomy): Bacteria > Acidobacteriota > Thermoanaerobaculia > Multivoradales > JAHEKO01 > CALZKB01. The sequence goes on from CALZKB010000013.1 coordinate 17,721, forward strand.
CCGTCAGCAGGCCGATGCTCATCAGCGACGAGATCGAGATCATCCAGCCCGCGAAGTTCATGAAGAGGGTCTCCGGCGCTCCGTCCGCGTTGAGTCGGAAGAAGCGCTGCAAGTGGAAGAGGAAACCCAGAGCGGTCACCGCCAGACTCCCGCCGGCGAAGAACAGGGGCATCCCGAGTCCCGTTCGCAGCCGTCGCGCGCCGACCCCCGAGCGCGAAAAGATCTGCACCAGCTTCCAGACGGTGAACGAGAAGGCCGCAACGGCCAGAGCCGCGATCGGCCAAAGAAACGGGCTCGGACGGAAGAAGAACGAACCATCGGAGAAGATCTGGACGGCGAGTAGGATCTCGAAGAGGAGCAGAGCAACCATCAGCGTCTTCGACCACCAGGTGCCGACCTGTCGGGAAAGGCGGTCGGCGACTCTACCGGGGCGTCGTCGGTGGAGTCGCGCCAGGAGGTCCAGAGATTCGTCCGAGGTGCCGAAGGCCTCCTCGGCACGCCGGGCCGCCTCATTCTCGTCGCAGCCTTGGTCCAGATGATGCCGATAGCTGTCCTCGAGGTCCGAGGCCATCTCCAGGAGGATCCGGGTGCGGGCAGGCTCGGCAACTTGGAGTCGATCCCCGGCCCGCTTGAGCACACTCGCGAATCGATTCATGACTTCCTCCTTTCCACCACGTGAGCGAAGCGATCGAGGAACTCGTGCCAGCCGGCGGTCTGCTCCTGGAGGTACTGGTCGCCGGCCTCAGTCAGCCGATAGCTCTTGCGTCGTCTGCGGCTGCGTTCCACCATCCAGTCGCCTCGGATCAGGCCCTCGCGCTCGAGCTTGTGGAGAATCGGGTACAGAGTGCCGTGCTGAAAGCGGAAAGCGCCGTCGCTTTTCTCCTCGATCTCGATGGCGAGCTGATAGCCGTGGTGTGGACCCGAGGAGAGGGTTGAGAGGATCAGGATCCGGTTGCAGCTCCGGCTGAGGTTCTGGATATCGACGGCGGGGCTGGGCAGCGAAGGCGGGGGCATCGAGGAATCCGGGCAAGATATTTGGAGCCTCTATATATCGAGCCTCTATATATTAGCGCCACGCACCTTCTCTGTCAAACCCGTTGATGATCGGGTGGACCGTCCTGCTGCTGTGGGCGGACCGGAAGCCCGTGGAGAGAAAGGGCGTTCTGGTGATTACGGTGTTTCCGGTCGTCATCGGGCTGCTGATTCGCTCCGGCGTCGGAGCCGCTACCGGGGTCTTCGTCAGTCCGACCGCGGTCGCTGCGATCGCGGTGCCGATCCTCGTGATCGCTCTGCTGACGTACAGCCTCGTTGTCGCGAGGGGCGCCGGGCGCTCCACACTCCCTGCCTGAAAGGGCCGAGGCGGCGCGACTTCAGCTCGACGGTACCTCTTCGGAGCTCGGATAGAGCAGCAAGGCTCGGCGGTTGCCTATCTCCACGAGCCAGAGAGGGACGAAGGAAGAGAGGTCCTTTAGAGTGGCGCTGAGCTGGCGAGCGACTGCGGCTTGACGGCGACTGAAGACCGCATGACAGCGTTCGAGATCCGCCTCCTGAGCGGGGTCGATCACCCGACTCGATCGTGCGCCGCCTTCTATTCCTGCGATGACCTCGCAGGCTGCGGCCTGCAACTCCAGAAGGCGTTTGCAGCTTTCGGGAATCTGCCGCGAGTGACGGTCGAGAATCTCCATCTCGTCGAAGCGAATGCCACGCAGCGCGAGCACCTCACGTAGCCTCTCGGTCAGGTCGTCCAGGCGCCGGACGAATCGCTCGGCCGGTTCCCACTCCTCGCCCACGAGCATCTGCCGTTCACGCTCGAGGCGTTCGACTCGGGGGACGAAGACCTCACTGTCCTCCAGGGTGAGACCCTCGAGGAAGTGACCCAGCTTGACGACGCTCTTGTACAGCCATTCGGCTTCTTCGATGTCGCGCGGGAAACGCTTGGACAGGTAGTAGTCCATGTCATTCGTGCTGCGTGGATCTGCCGCCATCAACGCGCCGAAGGTGTCTTGCATGAAGGAGCTGAGCTGCCCGATCGAGACGCACAGGAGTTTGCGAAGCTCGATCAATCGGCGCCTCGGGACGTCATCTGGATAGTCGTCAAGTCGGGCCAGGACTTCCCGCGACAGGAGGGACAAGGAGGTCCGGGTACCCTGGCAAGCTGTTTCGATCGCCGGCACGACCGAGGGGTGCTCGAACAGCGGTGCCAGTTGGGTACGGACGACATCGGCCACCTTCTGCACCTGGTGCCAGACCTCCAGCAAACGGTCGGGCGAGCAGTGCAGAATGGCGTAGTTGCTGTCGAGGACTTCCTCGAGAAGCTGGATCGTGCCGAGCAGGGTGCGAATGCGCGGGTTTTGCCACTGCTTGCGCTCGAGCGCCCACTCGACGAGGTTGACTCCCTCGGGCAACCGCGCTGTCTGATGCCCGAATCCCTTCCCCTCCGCCACTTTATGGGACCGCCAAGCTCCACGCGGAGAGGTCACCGCTCTCGAAACCGTCGCTGAAGATCTCGGCCTGGATGACGTCGCCGTTGACCACCAGCGCCCAAGGTTGAGGACCCTGAGGCACGTTGAAGGCCGTCACGGTCACGATGTACATGCCCGCGGTGGGACTCTTGACCAGCACCTGCTCGAGGTTGTTGAGACGATCCGGGCTTCCACCCGTGGTCGACTCTCCATTCGAGAACACGTTGCCGAGGAAGGTCCCGTCCGGGCCCGAGACGGCGAGGTCGAGATCGTTCACGAGGTTGGTCTGAGCAGCTGGAGTCGATGGAAAGTCTGTCCAGGCCAGCGTGACCTTGAGTGGCTCGCCAGCCAGCACCTCGAGCTCGTGGGACTCGGAGGCAGGGCCGGAGAAACCGGGGTCCTCGTCTCGCACCCAGAGACGCCGATTCTCGCCCTCGAAGTGCAAGGCATCGTCCAATAGAATGCGCCCCCACCCCTGGCAGTCGGACGGAATGGCCGGGACATTGGCCATGTCCAGCGCCGAGTTGACGACGGTCGCGCGCACGAGTGCCGACGATGGGACGAAGCTCGTCCCCGCGGAGGGTGTTCCCGCCGGGTACCAGCCGTCCGCGTAGTACTGCCGGACCAGAGCGCTGAGCCCTGCCGCCGCGGGCGAGGCCATGCTGGTGCCGCTCATCGAGCGTGTATCGCAGTTATTGGAGCCGGTGTTCTGATCGTTGTTCGCCGAGATGATCGACACTCCAGGGCTCGTCACGTCCGGCTTGATGCGACCGTCCTCGGTGGGACCGCAACTGCTGAAGCTGGCCATCGAGTCGGCGCTCGATCCGCGTTGGGTGGCACCGATCGAAAGCACGTTCTTGGCGGTCGACGGGCTTCCGACCGTACCGCTGCTCGAGCCCGAGTTGCCCGCCGCGAACAGCAGCACGAAGTCTTTGTGGTTCCAGGTGAACTCATCGGCGTCTTCGCTGCCGGCCGAGTAGATGTTGTGGGGCAGGAAGTTCTCTCGGTCTCCCCACGAGTTCGTGTGCAGGCGGGCGCCCTGCGAGTAGGCCTGTTGGAAGATCGGGTTCAGGTCGACGACCGGGCAGCCCAGACCGGGGAGGTCGGCACAGTTGTCGGTGGCGAACCCGCCATCCTGGATCACGAGCTTGGCTCCCGTCGCCATGCCGTCGGCCGGGTCGTGAATCAGAGGGTTGGCGAAGTCGTCGCCAGCCGCGGTGCCGGCGACGTGCGTACCGTGGTCGTGCGTGTCCCACTCGCTGGAAGAGATGCCGCCGGCGCATTCGCCGGACGCCAGGAAGTCGACCGCGATCACCTTGCGCTGCGAGTTGTCGACCACAGTGCCGCCGTCGCACTCGTTGCGCGGCGGAAGGCCTGCCGACGGATCACGAAAGAAGCACATGTCCGGATCGATGCCGGTGTCGACCACGCCGACGATCTGACCCTGACCGTAGAGCCCGAGGTCGAACAGTGGCGTCGCCTGACCGCCGTCGAGACCCGACTGACCGACCCAGATGGTCGTGTCGTTCAACAGCACGCGGCGCGCCTCGACGTCGATCCAGAAGATCTCGGGCGTGCGCGCCAGATCCTCCTTCAGAGCGGACAGTTCCGCGGCGGTCATCAGCAACCGGAGCCGCGAGAAACGCCCACCGGCTCGTAATCCGACGACGGAACCGGCGCCCACTGCCTCGAGTCGGTCTCGCACGCCCTCGAGATCGGCATCCGGATAGAGGTGCAGGAGAATCTGGTACCGCTCTGTCTCCGCGGCCCGTTCCTCCAGCACCTCGATCGCAGGCGAGAGCTTGTATGCGGGATGGAACGGTCCACCCCAAGCAGCACCCGCCGCTCGCGCCGCGTCCGCCGGCCTCGCGCCCGCGGGCAGAGAGACCAAGAAGGCGTAGTTCGGCAGGTAGGCGTACACGCGACTGACAGCGCTTTCGAGCTCGGCGAGTTGTCGGTTTCCCAACGGCCCCTCGAACCGGACGAGCGCGTATCCGCCGCCTTCCACCGGACCGGCGCTCACCCGAAGCTGGGCCGGTACGACCGCTGTCGTGGTCGTGTCGATGGTCATCGACCGCAGCTCGATCGACGCGGGTCCGGCGCAGAGCGGCGCGACGGCTACAGCGCAGGAACAGACTGCGAGAATGAGCAGGAAATGGGCTCTCATAATTGTCGCTGGGTCCGCGCGGGCGCGCCCGGCTGCCTGAGAATAGCAGCGGTCGCCCGTGCTGCCCCAGTCGCACCGCGCCGGTCGCGAACGACTACGGCTCGAAGCCGTCCGAGAGGGTCTTCAGGAAAGCGACCACAGCCTCCTCCTCCTCCGGCGTCAGTCCGAGGTCACCCAGCTCGTCGCTGTTGACGTTCTCCTCTACCTCGGGTGGTGGCCAGAACTCGACGTCCCGAGCGTTGTAGAAGTGGACCACCTGCTCGAGTGACTTGAAGACCCCGTTGTGCATGTAGGCCTTGGGGAAACCGCTGCCCGGTCGAGCATCCACGTTGCGCAGCGTCGGCACCTTGTGCTTGCCCCAGTTCTCCGCCGCAAGGTCCGACCACTCGGGCCGCGTCATCAGGAAGCCGCCGAGGCCCGGATCAATCCAAGCTTCGCCGTCCGGATTGATCGGCGAGCCGTCGTCGAAAAACACCTGGTCCATGTCGTAGAAGGGGTTTTCGGGGTTCCTCGGCACCCCTAGATTGTCGAAAGTGAAGTCGGTGAAGAAAGGCGCCGGGTGGCAGGCCGCGCACATGGCGTCGCCGTGGAAGAGCTCCATCCCCCAGGCCTCCTGCTCGGTCAGCTCTGCGGCGCCCGCGAGGTAGTGGTCGAACTTCGACGAGAACTGGTTGACCTCGCTCGATGCCTCGTAGGCGGCGATCGACAGGGCGATGCGATCGTAGGTCCCCTCGACGTCGGCGACGCAGTCGAGGGAGCCGGGACCCCAGGCCTCTTCGAACAGGTGCGCGTACTTGGCGCCGGCCACGCTCTCGCACACCGCTTGCTTGCTGGGCATGTTCTGCTCGACGGGGTTCAGGAAGGGGCCCCCGGCCTGATCCGCGGCGGGATTGCCCAGATGCTCTCCGGTGGCGCGCCCATCCCAGAAGTTGCCGCCGATGAACAGCTCCTCGGCCGCGTCGTAGTGGAAGACCGGGCTCAACGTGGCGTAGGCGGCCGAGGGCGGCTTGCGGTTGCCGAAGCGCTGCGGCACCGCTCCCCGGTAGACCGCTCCGTGGAGGTTGATCCCGGCGGTTGGACCGGTCCAGCCGACCGTGGGACCGTGGCAGGTGGCGCACGACATTCTGGGCGGATCGGAGATCTTGTCGAAAAAGATCTCCTTGCCCAACTGCTCCTTCGGGGTCAGGGTGGACGGCGGCTGGCCTGCCAGAGCCGAGGTGGCCCCGAGTACCGCCAAGACGCCCAGGGAAACGAAGCAACGACACGCACTTCTTGACATCTCCTACCTCCCTTCCGGCCATGCCGGAATCAGTTTCGGTGGCATCACACCCTTCGGCGGCTCGGCGGTCCGGGAGCTCTGTCTGGTGTGCGGAGCAGAGAGATTCGGGACCCGTAGCGTTGCGGCGCCGGCTTTCGCCGGCTGTGCCTTTATCGGGGCATAGAAATGCTAGGCAATTGCTCTGGCCGATCGCAATGCCAGAGGAGGTGGTAGCTGGATCACCCGAACGGGTGGGATCTCGAGATTGGGCACGAGAAAGTCGATATCGGGCAACTCACCAAGGGCGTGCGCTCGTTCGCGCGCCTCTTCGAATGGATGGAAACCTCCTCGGCGGCTACTCCAGGGCTCGCAGGAAGCCGGGGCTCCACCGCGCGAGCCCTGCGCCCTCGTCGCGGGGGTACTCGGCGACCACCGCGTTGTAGCGCGACAGCAGCTGTCGGGGGTCGCAGATCGCGGCAACCAGAATCTCGCGGCCGTATTCGCGCTCGATGAGCGCAGCCATCTTCCAACCGACGGTGTAGAACGCTCCCTGAGGAACTTCGTCGGTGTTGATGAAGGTGAACAGCTGCGCGCGCTGGGTATCGTCGGGGATGGTGCCGTCGAGGATTCCCTGAAAGAAGGTCTCGATCCTCGCCAGGTCGTGATTGAAGTTCGCGATGTCGCGCTCCCAGACGACCCATTGGTTCGAGGGACTGTTGGCGTGTGGGTGGACATCGGGGCCACCGGCGGCGGCCAGGACGGCAATCCCTTCGCCGAAGGCGGAAAGCCAATCGATCACGCGCCGCACTTCCGGACCCCGGGAGTCGTGGTCGGCAGGGTCAGGGCAACCGGCGGTGCCGACGTGGTGGAGCTCGTGGGCCAGGGTATTGGTGAGTTGCTCGGGCGTCACTTCCTCGCCCACGTACATGAAGACCGCCGGGTCGCTGTCGAGGTCGACGACGAAACTGTTGGGCTGCTGCTTGATTACCGGGAAGACGGTGGCGCGCAGCGGGAGTCCCTGAGGAGTGTAGGCGGCGACGAGCTCGGCAGCCACCGCGACGTCCATCGCCTTCCAGTCCGCTGCCGCTTGGCGTAGGCGGGGCAGCAACTCGAGAGCGTCGGCGGAGCTCAGGAACTCCTTCAGCCGTTGTTGGGTGTTCTCGTCGCCGAAGCTCGCTTGGCGGACGGCGAGGCGCCGATAGCCGGTGCTTTCCCAAAGCGCCTCCCACTCGGTTTCCGTGACCTCGTTGCCTGAGCCGTACTGCTCGAGGATCCTCAACGCCGCGTCAACCTGATCGGTGACGATCTGGACATCGACTCGCGGCCCGCTTCCCAGAGATTGGACCGGAGCCGCCGTGAGCCAGGCGACAGCGAGAAGAGAGACCCAGAAGACAGGACGTGGGCGAATCGGAGACTCCTTTCTGAACTTCCAGCGGGAAATACGCAGTACGCGCGTCGGGTGTTTCAGTACGCGCGTCGGGTGTTTCAGCGTCAGGACCAATTCATCCAACGTCCACGGGTGACTCCAGTCGAGCGTCTCGCCCCGAGCGCCGCCCACAGCGTATCGAGCCGCTCCTCCTCCAGCGTCCATGCCGGCCGGTGAGGTGCGATCTCGGAGCCCCGGCCCGAGCTCGATTCGACGAGCTACAGTCATGCCACGTGGTTCTTCGGTTATAGCGGCGAGATTCCCAACTGGGCGAAGGAATTGCTCCGTGACTCCCTCTAACGAAGGCAGTGGCAGGCAATCGAGTCAGAGTGGGCTCGAGTTGATTGCCGCTGCGTCAAGATCAGCTGAGTCTTCGCGAATGAGTGCCGGGAGAGGAGGAGGCCGATGAGGAGAAGCGACTCCGTCGAGGGTGACCGGAGAAGCGAGGGCGGGACAGAAACTGGCGCCGTGTCGGGACGGGCTCCACTGTCGACACAGATCCTTGCGATCGCCTTCTGTCTCGCGGTCCTTGCGGGCGGGGCAGCAGCGCAGTCCGAGCCGGCGTACCTGAGCGACCGAGGTCCCGGGATTCCGACGTCGTTGTTCGGTACCTACATCCGGTCCGGCGAGTGGTTGGTCTACCCCTTTGTCGAGTACATCGAGAACGACGAGGACGAGTACAAACCGAGCGAGCTCGGCTTCGTGGGAGACACCGACTTCCTGGGTCACTCTGAGGAGTGGGAGGCTCTCCTCTTCATCGGCTACGGTCTGAGCGACCGTGTAGCCCTGGAGTTCGAGGCAGCGATCTATACCGAGGTGTCGTTCGAGAAAGCTCCCGAGGACACGTCAGGAGTGCCCGCCCTCATCGAGGAGTCCGGGTTGGGCGAGATCGAAGCTCAGGTCCGCTGGCGATGGTCAAAGGAGACCGAGCGGCGGCCGGAGCGCTACAGCTTCGTCGAGGTGGCGTTCCCATTCCAGAAGAACGATCTCTTGATCGGCGCCCAGGACTGGGAAGTCGGATACGGCTTCGGTGTCGTCCGGGGCTACGAATGGGGCACCCTCAACGCCCGGATGTCCATCGCCTACGAGGCTGAGGAAAGCCAAGTCGAGCTGGGCGAATACGCCTTGGAGTACCTGAAGCGGACTTCGGCCCGGTGGAGGTGGGTCGCCACCATCGAGGGCGAGGACGACGAGGTTTCGTTGATCACCGAAGCGCAATGGCACTTGAGCGATCGGGTGTTCGTGAAGCTCAACAACGGACTCGGACTGACCGAGAAGGCGCCCGACGTCGCCCCCGAGGTCGGAGTCATGCTGTCTTTCTGAATGCGGGGGACCCAGCGATGAACTTCAGAGTGGTCGCCTTCGTCCTGTCGACGGCTCTTGCCGTCTTGTCCGCTCCTCCAGCCAGCGCCGAGTCACGCTCATGGGACCTCGGCTTGCGCCTGGACGTGCTCACCGGTACCGGCGAGCCGACGAACGACGTCATCAGCCAAGGGGTGTTCGGACATCGCCAGATGAACGACCGTTGGACGCTTGGCTGGGCGGTCGACCATTCCTCCGAGTTCGACGTCGAACGGATCGCCAAGTTGGTCGGACTCGCGCCAGATCCCGATGCCAAGGTCATCGATGCCAAGGGCACCGGCACAGCCATCCAGGTTTGGCTCGAGCAGCGCTCGGGTTCGGACGAAGGGACGTGGGAGTGGTTCTGGGGCGGCGGCTTGGGCATCAACGAGGTCGACATCGACGACCAGAGCGGTCCACTGCCGGACGGCGCGGACTTCGACATTCGGGTCGAAGCAGGCACCGAGCTCCTCCTCACGGGCCTGATCGGAATCCGGCGCCGACTGAGCGGTTCCTTGGTCTTGGAAGCTGCTCTCCGAGCCGAGCAGCACGTCTCCGACTGGGCCTTGGAAGATCGGGTTTCCGGGAGGAGGTCCACGGTCGATGACTATCTGCTCAGCGGAGTCCACGTCGGGGTGCTCTGGAAGAGGGACGGCGATTGACCGCTCCGTCGAGTCCTTACGTTGGGCGACGAGTGGAAGATGGCGTCGACGAGGAGGGCCCAGGTGAGGATCGGGCAGCCTCTTTGTGGTCAATCCGCCAATTGCTGATCGACCCACCGTAGTGAAGTCCATATGCGGACACTGGCGACGAGATAGTACAGGCCCGACACGGGACCCAGGTCAAGAGACTCGGCTTCCCCGGGTGGAATGGGAAAGGTCGCCAGGTTCAGCACCAGGAGTCCGCCGCCGATCAGGATGGAGAGCGCTCCCCAGATTCTGCCGAACCGGGGATGGCCGAGCATCGCGATGCCCAGCAGGATCATGGCCAACGAGAAATAGATGTCCCAGGAAACATCCATGCCCAGCTGGACCATGTTGAGACCATCGAAAGCCAATCCAAGATCCGCCCTCGCCTCGCGCGGTACGGTCAGAAATATCGCGGACTGAACAACCAGCATCAGATTCACGAGCGTGCCTGCAATCACGGCAAAAACCGTGCCCGCTTGAAGCGCTATCGAGTTCCGATACAGCCTCAGAAAATGGTAGTAGCCAATGAAAGCAAGGCTGATGAGGGGGCCGAAAGCAAAGCCCAACAACATCCGAAGTCCAGTTGGGATCGGCAATGGAGCTATGGCACCGGCGTAAGCGACGTCGCCGAGAATTCCAGCCACGACGCCGAGAACAATCCAGTTCTTCGTCAACCTCTTCTGTTCAGGGGTATCTGAGCTCATCGCGCTCTCCCGGGCTCTGCAGGCTCCCCGTCAGGGCACCAGAGTATTCCATTCGAGTAGGAGTAGTATGACCGGTGATGGAAGTTCTCCAGCAGGGACCCATGGCGGGGGTGGTGGTGGCGATCCTCGGGCTATTCCTGCTCTTCGGGCCGATCGAGCTTCTCGCGCGCAAGCCCTCGCCGGTCCGACGCGATTCCCGACCGAAGCTCACGGCAGACGAGGTGCCCACCTGGATGAAGGTCTTCTTCCGAGGCCTGGGCATCGCCCTGCTGGTGCTCGCGGGTCTGTTGCTGGCACCTGCACTTGGGGTTTCACCGCCGCATCCCTCACCTCGTAGTCGCGAAGCTGTCGACGCCGCTCCTGAGCTGCGCCTAGCGTCGCCTGAGCACCTGAGACAAGCGCTCAGAAGCTCTTGATCACTTGTCACGAGCATTCCCTGGTCTGAGTTGGCTGCAGCAACGACTCACCTATCCCCGCATCGGGTACGCCAAGCTGGCAGAAGAGGGTTCCACGCAGGGGCGAGGTATTCTGGTCTTCGCATTGGTTGTCTTCGCCCTCTCCGTCCTGGCGCTGGTCGGCTTCGGCGTCGCGAGTGATGTCACCTACTGGCGGCGCTGGGCTCCCGCCTTGGCTGGCGCTCTTTGCTGCGGCGGGTTTCTCGTCCCTGCCAGCTAATCCTGCTTCGCTCGACACTACATCTACATCGCGGCAAGCCTGCTTGGAGGAATCGCATTCTCGCTGATCCGGCCCTCCTCCGCAGCCGCCCCAATACCGACGCCGGCCAGGACCACATCACCCGCCTCTACACGGGTGCGGCCTACGAGATCCGCCAACTCGCCGACCGCGGCGTCATCGTCTTCCCCGAAGACACCGACCACCTCCTCGCTCCGTGGTTCTTCCGCCGAACCGCGGCTGGTTGGGTCTTGGACGGTATCTCGCCACCAGCCGTCATCGGCTACAACCACCGAAATCAGTGGCGCTTCAAGACCATCGACCACCCGTACGCCTTTGCCTTCGAAGAGTGGCACATTGACCGCCCTCCTCCCGGGTGGCTCTCGAGAGCGCACACCGTCACTTCAGAGTAAGCACGACCTCTGGGAAGAAGCTCTCCGCATCGTAGGTGGAGTCGGCCTCTCGAATCGCCAAGCGAAGGGCCTGGCCAGAGGATACGCCGAGCTCGGCATAGGGAATCCGCACGGCCACTTCCGATCCCGTGATCTCGGTCCGTGGCGATTCCCAGAAGATGTCGTGCACGTCTTTCGCGTCGGTCGCTCCCTGCGTGAACTGCGCCACCTCGTAGGACGAAAAGTACCCCTGCTCGGGAGACGACAGGCCCCCTACGCAGGCCTCGCCGTCCTCGTAGCGGATGCAGGCTCGAATGCTGACCAGATACTCGAAGCCCTCCTTGCCGCCCCAGAACGTCTTGCCGCCCGTCGCACTGTCGCTGTCCGTGTCCACGTTGACCTGAATGACATCTCCCGCCTTCCTGCCCGCGAGATACGCGGCGACCTCGTCCGCCAGGAGCACGCTGAAGGAAAGTTCCTTGCCGTCCGTCGCCACCTGCAGTCTCACCACGTCCTTGCCGAGGTCCTCGCCTTCGTTCAGCACGTCACCCGCCGGGTCCTCGAGCTCCACCGCATGGGTCGCCTGAATCGGATCTCCGGCTGCCGCTGACACAAGCACGAGTAGCACGACGTACGCCACGAACAGAGGTGTCTTTCGCATCTCTCTTTCCCTCTCTAGCTGAAGTCGGCTGGGAGCTCGTTGGAGCTCCGTTATCCGTGTGACACTGAGGATAGGCCTTCGGCCGTCGCTCTTCGCCACCCAAAGGGGGAGGGACGGAAGGGCCTCCAATGCAGCCTCGAGCAACCCTCGACCGGACTAGCTGGACTGTCGAACTAGACGACGATCGCTGCCGACCGAGGTCGACGGGCGCGACAGCGAATGTGGCGAGGCAGACGGGGACCCAGCTCGAAGAGGGCCGGGCCCCGCCCGCCGCGCGCCCGAGTGACCTCCATCTAGGGCTCGAACCGGACCTCGACCTCGAGGGTCTTCGCTCGTTCCAGTCCGTACTTGAGAGTAGCGACCGATGCCTGGGCCACTTTGTGCGCACTCTTCTTCCCCATCACCTCGTTCGCACTGAAGCCGTCGATGATCCGACCCTCTTCGTCCCGCCAACGCACCGTCACGCGGGCGCGCCACTTCTCAGTCGAGCCATTGCTGTATTCGAGCTGAAAGCGAACGGGTTCCAGGTAACTCTGATTGTAGGGACGAGCGAGCGTCGACTTGGTCAGACGCCCCTCCTTACGATCGATCCGGATTCGGTGGAGCGCCACCGGACCGTCGGTCTCTTCGATCTCGTGCCACGCATCTACGACAAAGTCAAAGGTCTTCACGACCTCCGCCGCACCTAGAGTGCCGCCACCGAAAAGTGGCCCGAGCACAACGCAGAACGACAGCACCTTGAACATCGATTTCATCAATACGCTCCTCTCGTTTGTCTGGTTTCAGATCATGATCCTTGCAGCACGCGACCGGGCCAAGCGGTTGGCTACCCTTCCCCCGCGATTGCCCGCTTTCGTTCGTCCGGACAGACCGGTCGTGAACGCCTCTTCCTAAGGCAAGCACGGTGCCACCAGCTTCGCGAAAGTGAAGCGAGTGGGCTAACTGGCTTGTTTCGAGAAACTTGCAGGCAAAGCCCGGGGACGTGCCTGGAACTCACGAGTCCAGATCGGGACCGACGAGCGGCGGAATCGGAACTCGTCCTCCGATCGCCATGACCTCGAGGGCTTCGATCTACTTTCCTCTTATCCGGTCGACCGTGCGCGCCATCGTGTCCTGGGGGCTCGGCTAGCGCTTCGGCACGAGCTGCCGCGGAAGCGCTCCCTCGTAGTTGAAGACTCGCGCCGTCGCCGGGTCGACCAGCAGCGTGTCGAGACGGCGCTCCTCGGTCCCGTGGAGCGCGACCGCGTCGACCAGGCGCAGGCCGTGGCTGTAGTCGGCGTAGCGCTCCCCGTGCACGGTGCTGAGAGGCTGGATGACCTCGCCCGCCACCCGGTGCCAGCCGTAGATGGCGATGCGGTCGGCCTCTCGCAGCAGCCGCTTGGTGAGCACGACGTCCTTCTTGTGGCCGGCGGTGAGTGCGCCGAGCGGGCGGCCCGTGCGCGCCGCCTCGATCAGCTGCTGATGGCGCAGGTAGTACTCACTCGACCGCATCCTCGGGCCCGGAGTCAACGGCCTCGGCGCGAGCTTGACCTCGGCCTGGACGAAGACGGCGTCGACGATCTTGCGGGTGGGCACGAACATGTCCCACGCGCTTGCGATTTCGAGGGCGCGCGGCAAGGTCAGCGGAATGCGCAGGAAGTCCCCATCCGATCCGATGGCCAGATAGTCGGGCAGCACCCACACCCAGGCCGCGGGCTCGGAGTGCGCGGTCGCGGCGGAGCGGCGCTTGCGGGAGTCAGCGGCCAGCGCCACCGGTACCAGGGTGCGAAGGAAGGGCGGCACGTTGCCGGCCAGCAGCTCGTCGACCGCACGCTGCTGGCGCTCGAGGCCGCTCATGCCGGCCGTGGCGGCAGCGAACTCGGAGCCGGTCGGGGCGTCCACCGGCCGCGGAGGAATCCGCGTCAGAACGCGCGGGCCGGGAGATCCGGACTGGGCGATCAAAGCGCAGCCGGAAGCCGCCCAGAACAGCAGGGACGCCAGCAGAGCTCGCCGGCTCAAAGGCTCGCTCACCATCCGTCGGTCGCCGGCGCCGCGTTCTTGCAGCAGCGAAATCCGAGGTGGTAGTTGTGATGGCTGGCGGCGCTGCGCACCGGCGTGCCGTGCCAGTAGGGGGCGCGCCAGCGACACCAGTCCTCGTGCGCTCGATAGGAATCGAAGATGAACCAGCTGCCCTTCATCTCGGTGACGCCGAGAGCGCCCGAACCGGCACTCGCCATCTGCTCCGGCGCCAGCGGTAGGTTCATGTGCTCGGCGGCGTTGCCGTTGAGGTCGAAGACCTCGAGAGTGCTGCGGCAGGTAGGAAAGGCGCCGGCCGGGTAGGTGTTCGAGCCGCAGGCCTTCCAGTCGCCACCGCTGCAGTTGAGCGACTTCTGGCTCGCCGACGCGCACGCGCCGGCCCGGTACTCTGCGCCGTAGCTCCACGACTTGCTGGCGGCGTACTTGGCGTTGTGGGCGCTGCGCATCGCGCGCACGGCGTCTCCGGCCACAGCGCCCCTGGCCAGGTCGAAGCGGTAGTCCGCTGGACCGAGCGCCCCGGCGCAGGCGCCTTCCCACTCGTGCGCGTCGCACAGCCGCTTGTCCATGGCCTCGCAGATCCGGGCGGCCTCGGAGGCCCTTACCCAGACTACCGGGTAGCTGCACGGCGCGTTGGGGAACTCGTACTGATCGATGCAGGCGGTGGCGTCCTCCTCCCGCTGATGTGCCGGGTCGTGGAGCGGTGCCATGTACGGGGCTCCGCAGATGGCCTCGAACCGCGGGGTGCGATCGGCCAGCCCCGCCGCCGCGCGGCGCTCGCGGCAGACCTCGGGGGTCATCGGGTGTCGCGTGATCGCCGGGTTGCCCTGACCGAGCACGGCCGACTGGGCGAAGATCCTCTCCACCGCGGCGACCTGCTCGTCGCTGAGTCCGTGCCGGAGACGCAGGAGCTCGAGGACTTGGGTGCGCTGTCGACCGACGGCGTCGAGGTCCGCGCCGGCGACTGGCTGGGCGCGGCTCAGGGGCACGGCAACGAAGAGCGCGGCCACGAGCACGAAGTTCTTCATCGCGCCTTCCTCGACACGTAGAAGAAATCGCGGTTGTCGGGGTAGGCCAGGAAGCGGGGTACGACAGCGCCCTCGTATGTGAGGTCGAGCACGCTCATTCCCCGGTCGAGGTGGTGCACCTCGCGCTTTCCGTTCCTGGTCTGGTAGACCGCCAGATAGGTGTGCTCGAGTGCGTTCATGTCGAGCAGCATGGCGTAGCCGCAGCCGTAGGCCTGGAAGACCCGCGCCATCGCCGAGGTGGTGACGCTCGAGAAGTAGCCGTAGATCAGGAAACGGCCGGCGGCGCTCTCCTGCAGGCAGAGCCCTGCCCGCAAGGTGCGGAACTTCTGATCCTGGGAACCTGACCAGTTGCCCTCGCCCCACTTCCTGACCAGTGCCCCGGGTCGGCCTGCGCCGGTGTCGGGATCGCGCTCTATGATCGGGACCCCGTTCTGGCGCGCGTGCCGGACGTCGCCGAGGCGGCGGTCGTCACTCTCGCTCCACGTCTTGAGCTCGACCGCTCCGTCGCGCCATACGATGGCGGTCGCCAGACCCGGTTGCAGGCTGCTCAGAACAACGCCTTCCTCGATGAAACCGTAGTGAGTGCCGCGGTTGACCTGCGCCAGCTGCCCGTACTTGAAGGCGCCGTGACTGCGCTTGAAGCCGCCGATGAACGTGGCGACCACGGCGGCGGCGCGGTGCGGCGCCAGGCGCCCGGTGCGAGCGAGGGGCGCGACGCCGTCGAACCCGTCCGGTCCCGGTAGGCGGCCGTCGACGACGGCCGGCAAGGCGCGATCCGACCAGCCGACTCGCGGATGGTCGGTGCCGAGCGCGAAGTCGACGTCGAAGCGGGCGAGATCGAAGGCCACCAAGTAGGTCAGCGCCTTGGCCTCGACGTCGTCGAGCGGGCTGACCGCCTGGCCCTGCTCTCGCACGACGTCTGGCGAGACGTGATCGGACTGCAGACCGCTGACGTAGATCCCCGCCTCCTCCTCGAGGGCATACCAGCGGCCGACGAGGAGGCGATTCTGAGGATCATCGGTCTTCACTCGCAGGTCGAGATCCCTGGGGACGAAGAGACTGGTCGCGGCCGCAGTGCCGAGGCGCGGCGGTGCCGGCGCCCCCAGCGGCCGATCGTGCTCGGCACCGGCGTCGCGCACGACGGTAGCCGTGCGCAGGAACGCGTCCTTCATCAGCTCTTCGTACCAAAGGTCGCGACCTCCTCGGCGAGGGCTCGCGAATCCGGGCCCCAGAGGGCGCAGCGGGTCTGCCGACCGCCGAGGTCGAAGGCGACGCCGTGCTGAAAGAGCTCGAGGCGAGGCCCGCGGTCCGCTAGCTGCAGATGGAACTCGGAACGCTTCAGGTCGAGCGCGGTCTGGGCGCTGCCATCGGCCCGCAGCACGTACCAGGAGCCGACGCGCGGCGCCAGATTCGTCAGGCTGATCTGGACTCGGCGGCCGTCGGCCGCGGCGGCCACCGCAGTTCGAGTCGTGGCGGCGGTCTGCAGCGCCAGGACGCTCCGCGCGGCCGTCGCGAGCGGCGCAGAAACGAAGTCCGGCGCCGCGTCCGCGCTCGCGGCGCCCTCCGCCGGTGACTCGCTTTGGGCGGAGGTCAGCGCCGCTTGCGCGGCCACCTCCGGACCCGCGTGCGTCGTTCGCGAGAAGGTCTCCGCTGAGACCAGGTCGGGCGTGCCGCCGGGGATGGCCACCATCACCAGGGCGACCAAGGCCCATGTTCTGAAACAGTCCATCGATCGATCTACTCTTGTCGGTTCTCTCTCGGTTCGGGCACATCAGCGCAACGGCTTGCGCGGTGGATCCGGCGGGGGGGGGATCCTCGTCTCCGGCTCCGGACGCGGTGGTTCCTCCGGCTTTGGGTCCGCCTTCGGCGGATCGGAGCTCTCCCGCTCTTCGCTGAGCGGCCGTCTGTTCTTCATACCCGGCTTCTCCATGTCCGCGGGGACTACCCGCTACTGAATCTGTTTCCAGGTCCACGTGATATTGATTGGATCCTGGAATTCGAGCCGCAGGACCGTGCCCTGCGGCAGATCGACGTCTTGGCCCTTCTCGGCCAGGAGCGTGCCGCCGGCGCCGACGCCGGCGCCAATCAGCGCGCCCTTCTTGCCACCCAGGAGACCACCGACGACCGCACCCGCCACCCCGACCGCAGCGGTTCGCCCGACGTCGGCGCCCTTGGCCTTGATC
>CALZKB010000014.1 GCA_945787575.1 Thermoanaerobaculia bacterium
GCTGTTGTAGGTGCGCACACCCGGGCTCATCCGGGCGAAGTCCCCGCTGCCGCGACTGGAAACCGGATGGCCGTAGGGATCGAGCGCCTTGACGAAGTTCCCATACCAGTCGTGCCAGGAGGCGTCTCTGTACTCCTGAATGTCGATCCCGCTATTGAACAGTACTGCCGGGAAGGAGGCGAGGCGGGCAATCAGGTAGCGGATCAAGAGCTGCTCGGTCGCCGACTGGCCCCCGTACGAGGGATGCCCGGCATCGTCCGTGTAGAGCATGACGTCAACGCCCAAGTCTCGCTCTGCGAGAATCTGCAGACGCTCTTCAAGGCGGTCCCAGAGGGCGAGATCCATCTGGTGGTCGACCACATCCGAAAAGCAGATGTCCTGTTCGCACAGGCGGAAGTTGATCAAGGGGATGTTGTTGGTTTGGAGAAAGTCCGCCATGCTCTCGAATTGCGCCGTGTTACCGGCCCCGTGCATGAGCTGGACGAAGACGCCGACGGGCACGGCATGACCGCCGTCCACGTACTTCCATTTCCTGGAATGGGTCGGATCGGCACGCAGCAGGCCAGGTCGACCCGAGGAGACGGCATCGATCGATCCAGTCTGCCCATCGAGCTGCGGATCACCGGAGGAGGTGACGTAGGTCCACTCGCCGACCAGCGTCGGCATGAAACCGATGTTCCAGCTGTCGTTGCCGGCGTAGTAGCCAGGGAGGGTGAGCTCGGTGGCGGTGGAGGTGTGGGTGAACGTGGCATCCACTTCCAGCTCGAACGGGTTGCCTGAGTAGCTGCCGTTGGGTAGGGAGACGACGTGCCGTTCCCACTTGCCGACCGGAGACACGCCTCCGGCGTGAGCAGGAGCGAGGTTCGTCAAGACCAGGAGACCGAGGATTGCGGGAAGTCGTAGCCAAGACATGCAAAAAATGCTAGTGCCAGAGGGCTAAGACCGCTGTGCCCTGATCCGCAGCCGGCAATTCGATGGGAAAGGAGGTTGCCGGCCTAATCAGGCGTCAGCCGCGTGCGCGGACCGAGCGTAGCCCCGCGCAGGACGAAGTGCGGGTCGGTCTCGAATGCGTGGATCTGGTCCTCGCGCTCGGACTCGGTCCACCCGCGGAGCTCGACCATGGCCTGGGCGAGGGCGTCCACGACATCGGCACCCGGGTGTCCGGCCGACGCCAGACCGAGGCGCCGGAACAGCACGTCGGACAAAGACCGGGCCTGCTCCCGCTCTACGGCATGAGCCACCTCTCCGAAACGGATATCGGGTTGCCCCGGCGACACCGGGGCGGCCAGCCTCGGGTCGTCGCCGATGTAGTCGCGAACCAGGTCGCGATGGTCTCGCAGCCGCGGAAGCGCTACGTCGAAGCGATCAGGAAGGGGATCCCGGCCGAGCATCCGGGCGGCGGTCTGCACGGCGACGGAGCTGACCCCCCGGGCGGTGGTGTACTTCACCCCCATCACCCGGATGACACCCGGCTCTTCCTCGGTGATTGTGAACCGACGCCCGGGATGGAGGTCCGCTGCCGTGTCCTTGGGAAGGACGCCGTAGTGGACCAGGTGGACGTCGTCCCGTGTGAGGGCGGCCAGGGAGGGATGTACCGGGCACAACCAGTCCAGAAACTCCTCGGCCCACGAAGCCTCGATCTGGTGCGGTCGATCGGTTTCCAGCGGGTAGTCGCGATCGTAGGTCCCGATCATGGTGCGGCCGCGCCAGGGCACCAAGAAGACTTGGCGGCGGTCGTCGGGGTGGCGCAGGGCCACCGCCTCGCCGCCGGCGGTTAGGGCCAGGGGCGTGACGACGAGATTCATCGACAGGCACGCGGGCTGACCACGGCGGCTGACGCCGGTGCAATCGATCACCACTCCCGCACCGATCTCGCCGCCACCCGACAGGCGCGCGCCGACCACCCGTCCGTTCCGTCGAACGTAGCCCTCCACTTTGACGTAGTTTCGCGCGTGGCACCGGCCGTTGCCCAAATCGATGGCGCGCTCGATAAAGCCCAGGAGCAGGCGCTCGGTGTCCTCGATGAGAGCGTCGAACCAGCAAGGATACCGGGAGTGGGGGAGGTGTACTGAAGTGGCGACGCCTTCGTTGCAGCGGCGGGTGAACCAGGCGTTACCCGACAGGCCCGCCCGGAAGAGCAAGCGGCTCGCCATGGAGAGTGGCGAGAGATCGAGACGGCAGCGTAACGGGCGTACCAGGTGGGGCGCCACCTGCAACAAACGGCGCCGTTCCTCGATGGAGTCCCGCACCCGCGGGAGGTCGAAGCTCTTCAGATACCGGAGGCCGCCATGAGCGATCTTGAGGCTATTCTGGGAGGCGCCGGCGCCGAAGTCGCCCCGGTCGATGAGCAGTACCGAGAGGTCTCGCCGGCTGGCCTCGTACGCGGCCGTCGCGCCGTAGATGCCGGCACCAACGATCAGGATGTCGACCGATTCCGGTAGGCCGTTCATCGACTCTTGCCCCAGCGGAGACGACAGCGGATCTGAGCGGCGATCACGGCAACTGCCACCTACCGTCGACCTCTCCAGTGTCGGTGACTTTCAGTGCCACTTCTTCCCGACTCCCTCCTGCGACGTTTCGAATCTCGAGAAACGCGGCTTCGGAGCCTCTCTCGGTCATCAAGAGCGGAAGGGGGGCCTGAAAGTCAGCTGCTCGGACGAGGGTCGTCCGCGAGGATCGGTCGCGGGCGAACCGGGGTGAGAGGTGTTCTTGGCTCTCGGCCCCGATCGTCATCGGCCGGTCGGATTTCGTGTCATTCTGGACGCCGGAACTCACCGTTCCAAGGATATCCT
The DNA here is from genome assembly GCA_945787575.1 of Thermoanaerobaculia bacterium. Lineage (GTDB taxonomy): Bacteria > Acidobacteriota > Thermoanaerobaculia > Multivoradales > JAHEKO01 > CALZKB01. The sequence goes on from CALZKB010000014.1 coordinate 2,793, forward strand.
GAGGGACTCATGAAGAAGAGGTCAGCAGGACGTCGATTACATGCTCTTCAGGGGACCGGTTTAGGTGCCTTATCATCACTCTTTCGGGTGCTTGAATCTGTGAGAAGGACGTCGAGAACGCGACCATCGACGGGCCGCTGCAGGGGCCGGCTGGGATCGGGGCCGGCGGTGCAGCACGCTGCAGCCGTTGAACCGAAGATCGGGTCGGGAGGTTGTTCCGGCGCCACCGAGATCCGCTGCCTCGAGCGGATCTCGGCGCGGCGACGAGCGATCCTGCTACCGGAAGAGGAGGCGCATGCCCCCGACCGCGCGTGAACTACCGAAAGCGGCCCGAGGTCGCGTGCGGGCCGGGCTGCTGCCCGTTTACTGCGTGCTCGTCGCATACGGTACGCTCTTTCCAATCTCCGGCTGGGGCTTGCCGGCCGACTTCGACTGGCGCAGCCTGCTCCTGACGTGGCCAGAGCACATCTCGTCCACTGATGTCTTCACCAACATCCTCCTCTATATCCCATTGGGGGCCATTGCGGTGTGGCGGCGACCGCACTCGAGATTCGGTCTCTCGATCCTCGGTGCGACGCTCTTGGGCGCAGGTCTGAGCTACGGTCTCGAGTGCCTCCAGATCCTGCTCCCGCGGGTCTCTTCCCGCCTCGATCTGCTCACCAACGCTCTGGGGAGTCTCGCAGGCGGCGTCGGCGGAGCGCTCACCGCCGAGGGTGCCTTGATCGGGGAAAAACTCCGAGACCTTCGACGGACCTGGTTCGTTGGCGGGAGGGTTGCCAACGTGGGTCTCTTGGCGCTGTCGCTGTGGGTCCTCTCACACTGGGCACCGTTGGTTCCGTCATTGGACATCGGCAATCTGAAAGACGGCGTCCGGCCGCTGTGGAACTTCCTCCGCGGCTTTTCGGAGTTCGATGCGCTGCACGCCGCCGAGTACTTGCTCGGTGTGCTCGGACTGGGCCTGATGACTGCGACCGTCACGCGCACCCGCCTGGCGGCGGCGGGTCTCTGGAGCGCCGCGGTATGCCTGGTCCTAGCTGTCAAGGTGCCTATCATCACCCGTCAGCTTTCGTTGGAAGCCCTCGTCGGTTCTGGGGCTGCCCTCGCCCTGCTGCCTTTTGCCCTCATGTTCGTGCCCCGTCGGGCAGGTGCCGTCTTCTTGATATCGGGCACCGTCTTGGTCCAGGCGTTGCGACCCACGATCGGGCTCGCTCGAGACACCGGCTTCCAGCCGATCAACTGGGTGCCGCTGGCGATACATCAACTGAACCTCTTTGACCTCATCGATTTGGTCGGTGGCCTGTGGCCGTTCGTGGCCCTTGCCTATCTCTCACGGCTGCTCGCTGGCCGCCGACGATCGGCAGAGACCGCACTGGTAGGAGGCTTCGTGATCGCTGTCGTGGTCTTTGGGATCGAATGGGCGCAGCAGAGCATTCCCGGGCGTTTTGCTGACACGACGGACGTCCTCGTGGCCACGGTTGGTTGGTTCGCGGCTTGGCGCATCATGTCCTCGCGCCATAGCCCGCACTGATGCCGAGCTGGTTCAGTGCATCACAGGGGACTCGAATCGTACAGCGTTCCTCCGTTCGTCTTCCCGAGCTGGAGTCACCGGCACTCCGGCTCGAGGAAGCGAGGGGAGGCCGGCGCCCACGAGTCCGGTCGATCAGGCTCGAGTCGCTTCGGGGGAGCTCCTTTTGGGCCATGCAGCTCGCTGCTCAGTGTGCAACCATTGCCCAGCTCGAACGGGCATCTCGGGCCCTGTAGGGGGTGTCGGTTTGCCGCAAAGGGGGCGTTAGTGCATGACGAAGCAGGTCAGGTCGGTTTCTTCGGGGCCTTGTGATCATTGAGGACGCTAATCGAGTCCCTTGGACCACAACTGACGAGGGGCCGACCCGCGCCGCTCCCGGCGCGCGAGAGCTGGCGGCCATGACTGCGGGCAACAGGATCCTCCATCTGTGGATCTTGGTGATTCTACTGGCCGTGGGACTGGCCGCGCGCTTCATCGGGTTGGGCAACGGACTTCCCGATGTAGTGGGACCAGACGAAGGCTTCGAGATCCATCGGGCGCTCGAGCTCGGAACGGGCGAGATCGACTTCGATCGGATCAGCAAGGGGGGCTTCTTCTACCTGTTGTTCGTCGAATATGGCGTGTACTTCGTCTGGCTGAGGGCCGCCGGAGAGATCAGCTCGACCGCCGAGTTCGCGGAGCTCTTTGCCGTCGATGCCACGCCATTCTGGATGATCGCGCGAGCGACACACGCAGCCGTGGGGGTCCTCGTCATCCTGTGGACGTTCATCCTCGGGCGCAGGGCTTTCGGAGCGGAGGCTGGGCTCATCGGAGCGTCGATCGTCGCCATCTCGCCGCTTTGCGTCACGCGGTCGCATTACGTCGGCGTTGACTTGCCGATGACGCTTCTCGTCTTGATGACGATGCAGTTGATCCTTTATTGGAGCCGACCGGAGAGCAGATGTCGTCCCATCGCGACCGGATTCCTGTTCGGCGCCTCGCTGACGACGAAGATCACGGCCATCATCTTGGTGCTACCGCTGGCGCTGGCCAACTGGCTTCGCTTCCGACGTGAGTCTCTGCGCCGTGCTCTGCTCGGACGCGAGGTCCTCATTGCCTATCTGACGGGCGTGATCGTGTTCATGGTCGGCCAGCCTGGTTTCGTCGTTCGGTTCGGAGATTTCGTCCGGGCAGTCGGGCACACTCTGCTCGGCATCGGCTCTCCCGCCGCGGCTGCGGTCTATCAGGAAGCCGGCGAGCAGGCCAATCTCTGGGCCTTGTATTTGAAGTGGCTCGTCGGCGGGATGGGCACTCCCTTCGTGCTCTTGGGTGTCGCTGGCTTGGGCCTCGCTTTCCATCGTCGCACCCGCGCCGACATGATTCTCCTGGCTTTGGTCGTTCCCTATTACGCCCTGATCGCCGGCGCGCAGACCACCCATCTCTACTACCCGCGCTACGTTCTCCCCTTGGTGCCCTTCTTGGGTCTCTTGGCTGGTCGCCTTCTGTGGGGCGCAGTGTGCCGCCTTTCGATGCCAGCGCGGGCGCACGGCCTGGTGGCCGCGACGCTGTCGGTGGTCTGCCTACTACCGAGCCTGGTCGAGACCTCGAGGTGGTGTTTGCGCCAGACCCGCGAGGACACCCACGTCCTGACTCGACGCTGGTTCGAGGAGAACGTTCCGGCCGGGTCGAGCGTCTTCCTCGTCGGCAATCCCGTATCTCCCAGCGCTCCCAATCTCTCCCTACCCCTGCGAAACTCAGACTCCAACGTAGCCGCGCTACTGGCCGATCTGTACCCCGGCGAGCCGAGGAAGGCGAAGTTCCTCGAGGTCCGCCAGAAAGCCCTGACTGGACCGCGGTACGATCTCCGCACAGTCCGGCACTTCGAGCCGGTCGCCTCGCTTGAAGATTATCGCCGCGCGGGCGTCCGCTACTTCGTTCTCAGTGGCATCCATTTCGACCCCAATAGGCCTGGCAAGGACACGAAGCACCCGCAGCGAGTTCGGACTTCCAGAGCGGCGCTCTATGATTCCCTCAATAACCACCCCGACGCGACGCGCATCTTCGAGATCGATCCCGAGTTGGATGGGCGTCCCGGGCGCAAGTTCGAGATCTATCGGCTTCTGGACGGTGGGGCCGATGATCCAGGCGGACACGAGGGCTCACCCCCTGTCGGGAAGTAGCTCGCGCTCGTGGAGGAAATCATGGATCGCATCGCCGGCAAGCCGATGACCCAACGGGCCGGGATGGAAGTGGTCGCCGGCCGTAACTTGGAGGTCGCTCTCGCGATGGCCCGCGAGAGCCGGGAGTAGGTCGAGCACCTCGAAGCCCCGCTCCAGCGCGGCATTCCTAACCTGTTGGTGGACTTCAGCCCAGGCGTAGTTCTCGAGGTCGTGGAGGATCGGAAAGATAGCCAAGACGACCGGAATACGCTTGTGCTGGGTGAGGCCTCCAAGGCGATCGAATGCCGCGAGGACCTTTCCCCAACGGTCTGCATCACCGTGCAGGGCGCTGAAATAGTTGTCGTGGACGTAGGGGGCAACCTCTTCGTTTCCGAGCGCTACGCGTAAGCTCCAGATGAGTCTTTGGCCAGTGCGATAACTCAAGTGGATCAGGCTGGAGTGCTGTGCCGTCCTCTTGAGCCTCTCGAGAGGCGACGTTCGAGCAGCCTGCGCCATTGTCCGCCGCATGCTCACTCCTCTTCGGGGTCGTTGAGCACGTATCCCACGAGCACGAGGTCCGGGTCGTACTTCAGTCCTTCTAGTTCGAGGAGATGGACTTCTTGCTCCGTGTTGAGCGCACCGATACTCAGCAAGATGACCTGGTAGTGGACGGCCCGTCCGCCGCTTTCGCTGAGCTTCTTCTCCAGCTGTTTGGCGTAGATGTCGCTCAGATTGACTCCGTGCCCGTTGGTGACCGAGTCGCCCAGGACGACTATCCGGAAACTGCCGGCAGGCTTGTCGTAGGAGTAGTCATAGTCGCGCCAACCGTGCTGACTGATTCCGTAGCGCAGGTTGTTGTAGATCCACGACGTGCCAGGGACGTTCCGGTAGTCAACCACCGGATCGTCGACAAACCGAATATGTTGGATCCGGGTGCCGCGCACGCCGTGGTAACCAAGCATTCGCAGGAGTACTTCGCCGGCGACACAGGCGAGCCCCAAGCTTGCGCCCAGGAGGAGGACCTTCTTGACTGGGCCTGCACGCATTCTTCGGTTAGTCTCTGCCGCCGCGGGCCGACCCTTTCTCGGGAGACGGGGTCGGCGGCCAACGAACTGTCGTACAGGGCGGCAGCCCACTGGACACGACCGCATTGGCCTTCGGTCTGCTCTCGTCCTGAGGAGCACAGCAGTCCGGCGTGGAAGCCGGGGAAGTCTCGGCGTCGAGAAGATGGAACGAGCTGAGACCGCAGGGATTCCGGGCGTCGCTCGACGCGCTAAACTTCCAGCCTTCGAACATTCCACCCTTTCGCCAGGTTCTAGCACCGTGTGCGGCATCTGCGGCATAGCCTTCAATAACCCGACCCGTCCCGTCAGCCCCGAGCAGGTGGCTGAGATGGCGAACACGATGCGTCATCGGGGTCCCGACGACTCGGGCGTCTTCGTAGCGGGTCCGGTCGGGGTCGGCTTCCGTCGCCTTTCGATCATCGATCTCGCCGGAGGTCACCAACCGATGACGAACGAGGCCGGTGACGTCGTTCTCGTGATGAACGGCGAGATCTACAATTTCCGTGAGCTGCGGGATGACCTCGAGCACCGCGGCCACCGGTTCAACTCCCGCTCGGACGCGGAAGTAATCGTTCATCTCTACGAGGAGCGCGGTGCCGAGCTCGTGGACGACCTGGTCGGAATGTTCGCGTTCGCCGTTGTCGACCTGCGTGGCGAGCAGCCGTCGGTACTTCTGGGCAGGGATCGCCTCGGGATCAAACCCCTCTACTATGCGGAGACCGAGGACGGTCTCCTCTGGGGTAGCGAGCCGAAGGCGATTCTCGAATTGGGAGAAACAGGGCACCGCCTCAGCTCTGAGAGCCTGCTCGACTTCCTGATGCTGGGCTACGTCGGCGGAAACGAGAGCGCCTGGGAAGGCATCTCGCGGCTGCCGCCCGGTCACGTCTTGGAGTGGAAGCCTGGACAACCCGCCTGTCTGAGGCGCTACTGGGACTTGCCGACAGACGGACTGCGCGATCCGGTCGAGCCTGACGAGATTCTCGAATGGCTGGACCGAGTCGTGGCCGACCGCCTGGTGGCCGACGTACCCCTCGGGGCCTTTCTCTCCGGAGGCATCGACAGCTCCGCCGTGGTAACGAGCATGGCACGAAACACCGACGTGATCGCCTGCACCGTCGGTTTCGAGGACGGCGGTAACGACGAGACCGTCACTGCGGCGGCGACCGCTCGCCGAGTGAACGCCCGCCACCACACCGCCGTGGTCGCAGCCGATCCGACCCTCGCGGTCGAGGTACTGCCCTGGTTCTTCGACGAGCCGCACGCGGACTCGTCGGCGGTGCCGACCTACCTGGTCTCCCGAATGGCGCGCGAGCACGTGACCGTAGCGCTGTCGGGGGACGGCGGCGACGAGACCTTCGCCGGCTACCGCAACTACGTGCACGACCTCGCCGAGAACCGGCTGAGGTACCTAGGCGGTCGCGCCGGCCAGGCGCTCTTCAGGTCGGCCGGCAAGGTCTATCCGAGGCTCGACTGGGCGCCCCGGTTCCTGCGCGCGCGGACCTTCCTCACCAACGTCGGCGACGAACCGGCGCACGCGTATTGGCGTTCTGTCTGCCAAGTCGACAGGTCAGACGCTCTGGCCATGCTCAACCCGGAGCTGGCGTCGAGTCTTGCCGACTATGACCCGTTTCGTGAGTTCGAGGAGCACTACAGGCGCCCGGCTGTCGACGACCCTCTCTATCGGGCACAATACGCCGACTTCCACACCTGGCTGCCCAACCAGATCCTGGCGAAGGTCGATCGCGCCTCGATGGCCAACTCCCTGGAGGTCCGAGTGCCGATTCTCGATCACCGGTTCTGCGGCCGCTTTGCCAATCTGCCTGCACACCAGAAGATCCACCGCGGTCGTGGCAAGAGGCTTTTTCGCGAGGCTGTCGCTTCGCGACTCCCGACGGAGGTTGTGCAGGGCCAGAAACACGGTTTCGAGTCGCCGATCGGAGACTGGATCCGAGGTCCCCTGGCGGGCACCGTGGCCGAGGCGATCAGCACTCTTCCAGAGCTCTGGTTCGATCGCCGCCACCTCGTTCGCGTGTACTCGGAGCACTGCGCTGGGCGTCGCAACCACGATCGCTTGCTCTGGAGTCTTCTCGTACTGGAGAGCTGGCGCCGTAGACACGGTGTCGAGGAGCTCGCGAGCTGACTCGTTGCCGGTGTACCCAATGGCGAACGTCGGCTTCTCTGTCAGACCCCCGGGATCGGCGCTCTTCTCGCAACCGAGTCGTACGAGGGCGTCGCCGGGGAGCGCAACGAAGGGGAGCTGGCCGCCCGGAGGAGCCCAGCCGGCCTGCGATCCATGAGGAGATATCGACGCCGATCGCGCTATCGCAGTTCTTTTGACAAAGCTCTGGTGATGCGGCCCAGTCCACAACCAATGTCCAAGGCAACCCAAGTTGGCGCCGGTTTGACTTGCATGACCTCGAGAACTCGCTCTACGGTTTCGTCTCCGCTTCTGAAGAACTGATCGATATCAATATCTTTTGGATCCGCGTAGTCCTTCGTGGTCGCGATTTAGTAGTAGGCATTCTGTTTCGCGAGACTGTTCCAATCATCGCGCATCTGTCTCTTGAGTGATCTCATTCTCGATGCCTCCGCGCCCAGTCCGGCGTTCTTCGCACTAGCTTGTTGGGTGTGGCGACTGGACCACTAGCGCCTCGAATTCATCGGCAACAACGGGACCGGAGCTGCTCGATCTCGAGCGCCAGACTCCGGAAGCTCTCCTAGACTGCCGATCAAGAGAACGCGAGGTCGGACAACGTCCGATGCGCCGCCAGCATCTTCTCGGCGGCGCGATCCCACGTCAGTTCGTCGAGTACCCGCTGTCGCCCATTCCTACCCAGCTCTTCACAGTACGCTCGGTCCTCGATCAGCTTCCGCATCGCCTCCGTCAGTTCCTCGACGTCCTCTCCGCTGACGAGCAGCCCGGTCTTTTCATGCAGCACGGCTTCACTTACACCACCGCTGTCTCCGCCGATCGCCGCCTTGGCCGTCGCAGCCGCCTCCAAGAACACGATCCCGAAACCCTCCACATCCCCACCTTCGATTCGATTAGGATGTACGAAGAAATCACACGCCGCATAATACTTAGGTAAGTCACAGAACGGTACCTGACCCACCACTGTCACGTTCTCACGTACGCCACACTCATCAACCAATGCCCTCAGATACTCCTCATCCTCGCCGCCGCCGACGATGATATACCTTACGTCAGGCATGGTGGTCTTGAGGACCGCTATTGCCTTGATCCCGAGATCGAAACCCTTCCGCCTCTGTAGCCTCCCGATCGACAGCAGCAGAGGTTCGCCGTTGGGCGCATAGCGTGTCCTGAAGCCACTTCCATCGCTCTCAGGAGTGAAGACTTCGGTATCTACCCCGGGAGTGATGACATCAATCCGACTCTCGGGCGCACCGATCGCGCGCAACATTGCAGCCGCAAACTCGCTAGAGGCAAACATCCCAATCGATTCACCAGAGATCTTGCGCGTCCACATCGCCATCTCTCGCGACGTCATCGCGAGGGCGATGTCTTCGCCGTGCGCCCAACAGGCGTACGGAGGACCATCACGCTTGCGTCCCAGCATCGCTCCCAACCCCTCGGGAAGCGCACGCCCACAATGCACGATAGTCTTGCCGTGTTTAGCCAATTGCTTGATCTCGGTTCCCAAGCGCCAATGATGTTTGAGCGCTCGAAACCTAGTCAGTCCCCAATAGTCACTGGCAAGTGCACTTCGATAGATCCGGAGATGGCCATGCCGGTCATGTTGACCTGGACTTGTCACAGAGTCCGTCAGGACCGCAATATCAAGGGTATCAGTGCGCGAATAGAGTCCATCAAAGAGAACTGAAGTGCCACCGACTGCAGGCGGAAACAACTCGCTCACCAGTAAGATGTCCGGAGAGGCCTCTGCCATTGTAGTCTCCAGCGATGTCCTGATAGGTGGCTCATCAGCGAACGACGAGAGAAAAAGGGCACCAAAGTCACAGGCGATGAAGAAGCCTGGTCTCCGCCGCGGACGGCAACAAGGGCGCCTGCAAGCTGCGTCTTGTACCCGGCCCGCAAAGGTCACGGTACACCAGCCGATACCTTGGATCCAGCCTAACGGTGCCGCAGTCTGGATACGTGAGCGAACTCCACGGCTTTGAATCTAGCCGACGGGACCAGACAGTATCCTGGGATGAGCTATGATCACGTGCGCTTACCGGGGAGTTTAGCGGTTGCCGAGTTTGGGGCGCGGTGAGACTTAGTAGGCCAGATGGAGGCTAGGCGCCCGGTCACGGTTGGTGTGGATTCCGATTCTCGTGAAGCGCACTCAGGGATGAGCACGGTTCGAGCATGGAGGCACCGTCTGCTGCTGCTGGGTTTCTCGACAGTGCTTTGCGAGATGTCGTTGCAGGTGGCGTCGCATCTCTCCGCTGCGGTCGAGTACCACTTGAGCCCACCTTGGAGCAGGAACATCTCTCCTGATTCGGTGCTGGGAGTGCGGATGTCGCCCTTTTTTCCCGGCCACGACTCGAGGGGTTACCGCAACGCCGCCGCGCGGGCCGAGGTGGACTTGCTGGCGGTCGGAGATTCGATGACCTACGGCTTTGCGGCGCCTCCGTCCGGCTCGTGGCCGCGGCAACTCGCCGAGCTGGCCGGCCAGCCTGTCTATAACGCCGGCGTCGGCGGCTATGGACCTCCGGAGTATGAGGTCGTGATCGATGAACTGCTTCCAATGGGACCCAAGATCGTCCTCGTCGGATTCTACGTGGGTAACGATATTGCCGGCGCCTACAAGAGCGTCTATCTGCAGGACCGGTTTCCCGAGCTCATGAGTGCAGATCGAACCGTTCTCGCTGCGATGGCCGAAGCGGATGCCAACGCGACACTGCGGGATCAGGCGTTAGGCGCGGGAATGGAAACCGGATCAGGAATGCGCGAAGGGGAGGAGTCCATGGTTCTGCGGTGGGCGCGCCGGCTTGCACTTTACAAGCTGGCCAGAGGAATCCGCTTCATGCTGGGGCAGCGGGCGAGCGCACCTTTCCGGCTGTTCCAGGAGGATTCGTTTTCTGCGGCTGCGGCACGGCCGGGACGAGTTGCCTTCGATGGCGGTGTCTCCTGCCGAACGGTTTTTCTGAATCCCGAGCTCACCGCGCTGGCATCCCGCCTCGACGATCCGAGGATCGGTGAAGGCCTGAGGATCAGCGGCCAGGTGTTGGGCTCCGTTCAACGGAAGCTGCGTCTGGGCGGCCAGGATCTGTTCGTCGTCCTGATTCAGAGCAAGAAAGCGGCCTACGAGGGGATCGTCCGCGAACTCCGGCCGAGCCTGGGCGAGGACTTCTTCGAAGGAGTGGAATCGGAGCGGGAGATCGCCTTGGCCGTGCGTGGAATGCTCGACAAGCAAGGCATTCCCTACGTTGACACGCTCCCGGCAATGATCTCTCTCCTCGAAGCCGACGTCTGCTCCTACCATGAATCGGATGATGAGCACCCGAACTCCGTCGGCTACCGCGCGATCGCGCAGTCCGTGTGGAGTGCGATCGAAGATCGAATCTCGTCGCCGAGGCCCTGACACCATGACGAAGTGCTCGGGAATCGACGTCGGACGACGACCGGTGCTCCTGATGAGAACTCCTTGCGGAGCCGTACTTGTTTGCGGTCTGGCGGCTCGGAAAACACCGTCAGCAGGGCAGCAGCCTATTTCTTGACACCGCGAGCGATCGACACGACATCCCGAGGTCCCCGCAGGGGGGTCGTGATCAGGTTCGGAAGTACCGCGCGCACGGCAGCTGCTCGTCGCCCTTGGCCGAGCAACACATAGGCGAGATGCAGGCGCGAGCGCCTCAGCCGCCCCCGCAGTCCTCGCCGGACTTCGCGCGCCGAGACCGGCAATTGACCTCTCAGGTCTTCCATGGCGGCCACCGCAGAGCGGTTGGATCGTAATGGATCTCTCCGTGTGGCACTGTCGGAATGGAGGTAATAGATCGCAAGTGGCTCCCCGACCACGCCGACTCTCCGGCTAGCCGCACACAGCCGGATCAACAGGTGAGTGTCTTCCGCGACGACGAAACCTGTCGGATAACCGCCCAGCTCGATAAGGGTCTTCCGCGGCACGCTCAAAGTGTGGGTGTCCCCGAAGTGCTCTTCGACGAAGCCGGCAAGGTCGCCGCTCTCCATCAGCATCCTCTTCTCCCCGCCTGATCTTCTCAGCAGCGCTCGGCCCACCGGGGTGGACTCCATCGATCGACCGATCAGCTCACCGTCCGGCAATCGGTATTCGAAGTCACCGGTGAGGAAATCCAGCCGCGCGTCTCGGCGAATCCACTCGGCGTGCCAGCGGAGTCGTTCAGGGTAGTAGACGTCGTCGGCGTCCAGAAAGGCGACCCACTCGCCTCGAGAAGCCTCGATTCCGGCGTTACGGGCCGCGGAGACTCCGCGAGGAGGACAAGTCAAAACGGTGATCTGGCTACCTAGCTTGGAAAGCACTTGCGGGGTTTCGTCGGTCGAACCGTCGTCGACGACAATCACCTCGAGCGGGCGATGAGTCTGCCCCAGCACCGACCCAATCGCTCGACCGATCGTGGCGGCGCCGTCACGCACTGCGATGATGACCGAGAAGTCCTGAGTGCGGCTCACGGGCTGGGCATTCCGCGCATCTCGGCCCATGCGGCCAGAAGGGAAAAGGCAAGACCGGCCGCTGTCGTCCAGAACAAGAGGCGGAGATTCCGGACTCTGGCGGCTCGAGTGAGCCAGGCGCTGAGTCTCGGCAGCAGGCCGGTGGCAACGAGCTTGGGGTCGCGCTCAAAGATCGACTCCCCCAGCTCCTCGGTGGTGAGAAAACGCAGATGCGGAAAACGCTCGAGAGCGCGCTCGAAGAGCCGAGCCAACTCGCGAAAGCATCGTTCGGTCTGTTGCTCGTCGCCGAGAAAGTTCGACCGATGCGTCTCGAGCAGGGTCGGTCGCCGATCTCGAGTCTTGCGGTCGAGTGATTCGAGGGTGGCTTCGGCTGTATGGCCGAGCGCGGGCTCGAAATACGCGTCTCGCACGAGATACCGAACACCCGATTTCGCCTCCAAGCCGTTGTAGATGCCCGTCGCGTCCGATAGGAGAGTGCCGTCGCTGTCCCTGCCGACGTATCGAGCGCCGGGAGTGACAACGAAACGCACCCCGCTACGATGCCAGCTCTTTTCGACCTCTTCGTTCCATACGAAAGTTGGTGGCACGGCGACTCGTGGGCGGCGGCCGATGATCGAAGCGAACTGCTCCACTTCCTCGGTCGCGGCGCGGCTGATTTCATGTGCCGGAAGCGCGCGTGTCGGCAACCGGGAGGCGTCGACCCAGCGGCTCTGAAGATGCGGCGGCAGCGCCTCGGTGAGCTCGTCTTCACTGGAAAGCAGCCAAGCTCGCACGGCGTTCGTCGTGTCAGCCGCGGCGAGAAGAGCGGCTGGCCAGAAGTGCTCCAGGCAATGCAGTTGAGCGGCAAAGACCCCGCGCTCCTCGCCCTCGCGAATGGCGGCGAGTATCGGTTCGAAGTCGTCGTGCGACAGGGAGACTCTTCCGTACTGATGACAGCTACTCTCTCGGATCGAGGCGCGATCCGGCGCTGCCAGTTGCAGAGCCAACGTCATCACGGCCGAGCGACCGGTTTGATCCTGGAATCGCGTCAGCAGGCTGCTCAGACGGAGGAGAACTTCGGCCTGAGCCAGCGGACCTGGGCCCCAGTCGTCGCTCTCGACGATCAGGACGGGCCACAGCAGGGTTGGCTCCTTCCACGAATCGAGAAGGACGCGCCCGTAGCGGAGGATACCCAGGAGCCACGAGGCGGCGATGAGCGAGAGCAAAGCCGAGGTCAGCAAACCCATGTGGAAACCGGCAGTCAGATCCTACGGCACTCGCGCCGAACCGAGGTCTACCCGCATGTTAGACTGCCGAGTAGGCAAAGGAAAGCCGTCTTCGAGCCGTGAATGGACAAGCTGGGATCTAGGGACCATTCTCGACCCGGCGCAGAAGGTGTGAAGAGGCGGTCGGCTCCGATCTTCCTCGTCGGTGCCCCTCGATCCGGGACCACTCTACTGGCTGCCATGTTGGCGGCTCACAGCCGTCTTTCGTGTGGCCCCGAGACAGGCTTCTTCGCTGCGTTCGCGGCGAGCGATGTCTCGGAGCTCCTCCGACCCGCCGAGTGGCCGGAGCCAGCGATCGACTTCCTGTTCTCAATCGAGCAGGGGGGGCAGCCCGTACCCAGCAGATACGGCCTGTCCAGGGAGCAGGTGCGCGGTCTCCTCGCGCAACGGAGGCCAGCGGTTCAGGCTCTCCTTTCGGTCTTGACCGAATCCCATCGGAGGGAGGTCGGCAAGGCACGCTGGATCGAGAAATCGCCGGTGCATCTGGCCTACGGATCCGCCATTCGCAGGTACTTCCCGGACTCTCCGATCGTTCGGATCGTTCGTGACCCGCGAGATGTAGCGCTGTCTCTCTTGAGAGTGCCTTGGGCCCCGAGCTCCTTCGCCGAGGCCCTGTTGTACTGGCGTCGCTTCGACGAGCGGGGCCTGCCTTTCTTTTCCAAGGGCAGTGGGACCTGGACGATTCGGTATGAAGACCTCCTGCAGTCGCCTCAGGAAGTTCTCGAGGAACTGTGCCAGTTCCTCGGCGAGGCTTTCGAACCAGGAATGCTCGATTACCAGAGCTCTGCGGCGCATGTGACTCGACCCAACGAGACCTGGAAGAGCGGGGTGGGAGAGCCGCTCGATCGCAGTAGAGTGGATGTCTGGCGCCGGGAGTTGACGCCGGTGCAGCTCCGAGAAGCCTATTCGATTCTGGCTGATCGGTTGGGCCACTACGGCTACGACCTGGGAGTGGGGCCGTTGCCGGAGGAGGGCTTCGTCGAAGTCCATCCCTTGAGCGAAGCCCTGAGTGAATACCCAGCCGTCTTGTCCGGTCTGCTGAGTCAGCCGGTCAGACTCTGGCGAGCCCGAGCGGGAGAGAAGCCGCGGGCTACGATCTACGTCGGTGAGCCCGACAGCTCCGATTGGCTCGGACCGGACCGATTCGGCCGTTTTTCCCGAGCTCTCGGGCTGGTGTTCAGAGCCCTCAGCACTCGCCTTGCAGGTAGGCCCGTATACTGGGTGAGTGAGTGCCCTCGCTGGAATACTAGTGGACATTGCGCGCGGCTCCTCTCAATCCTTCTCGGTCCGCTCGCGATAAGGTCGACGGGTTCGATTCGGCTTTGACCGAAGCAGCGCGTTAATCTCGATGGGGCAGCGTCGACCACGTCCGAACCTCTTCATAGTCGGGGCCATGAAGTGCGGGACGAGCTCGCTTCACGCCTATCTCGGCCAACATCCTTCGATCTTCATGTCAGAGCCGAAGGAGCCGTGCTATTTCGTCGACCGAGAGCAGCTCAATTGGCCGGCGATCGAAAGCCTCGGCTTCTGGCGAAGCGAGGAGCGCTATCTCGAGCTGTTTGAATCCGTCACTCGCGAGACCGTGATTGGAGAGTCGAGCACTCTCTATTCCAAGCTGCCCAGGATTACCGGTGTTGCCGAGCGCATTGCGCGCTTCGAGCCCGGCGCCAGAATCCTCTACATCATGCGGGATCCGATCGAACGGACGATCAGCCACTATTGGCACTCCGTGCGTTGGGAGGGTGAGACCCGGGACCCGCTGGCGGCGATCCGGCGGGAACCGGACTATCGCGAAGTCAGCTTCTACGCGATGCAGCTGAAGCCCTATCTCGAGCTCTTCGGTCGCAGGCAGGTCACGAGCCTGACCCTCGAGGAGCTCAGGTCCGCTCCCGGCCCGACCCTGAACCGTCTTTTTCGATGGCTCGAGCTCGAGCCCGTCGAGCCCTCACAAGAGACCACTGCGGCGCGCAACGTTACGCCGCCGGAGGTCGAGCGGGTCAGAGGCCGAGGTTTCCTCCATCGGTTCCGGTTTTCAAGGTTCTGGGAGGTGGCGGGTCCCTTCGTGCCAGCGCGCCTCCGTCAAATGGGCCGCGGACTTAGCGCGACCACGGTCGAGCGCAATTCCGAGCCGGTTGGTGAGGTCGTCGAGTACCTCAGGCCGATCCAACGGAGGGAAACGGAGATGCTGGAAGAGTTGCTGGAACGGAGCTTCTCCGAGTGGACCACGCTTTGGGGCCTCGGCGAGTAACCACCGTGCCGAGCGCTGGGTAGCTGGTCTCGTTCTCTTGCGGTGGCCTAGGCATCTGGCCATCCCGTGCAGCCGAGCGCGGGCGCGCTGAATTCAGTATCCTGCTTCGGTGGACGGCTCCTATCGCGACCTTCTGAAGCATTCGGGCGTCTACGGTCTCGGCCATGTCCTGGCCCGCCTGGCTTCGGTTCTTCTCCTCCCCGTCTACACGCGCTTTCTGAGGCCGGCCGACTACGGCATCCTCGCGATCCTCGATCTGTCGGTGGCGCTATTGGCAATCGTGCTGGCTTCGGGCACAGTGCGGGCCGTCGTTCGCCATCACTTCGAGACCGACTCCGAGGAGGAACGTGACGGGCTCTGGTGGACGGGTTTGGCGCTCCTGGTCGCTACCGGAGTGGTCGTGCTGGTTCCGGTGCTGCTCTTTCGGGAGCCACTGGCGGCCTGGACGCTGGGCGAAGGGGAAACCCAGGCCGGGCATTTCTATCTACTGGCTCTCTGCAACCTGGCCTTGACGACTCTCGAACAGCTCTTTCAGGCCCATTTGAGAGTGTACAAGCAGTCGGCGCTGTTCGTGACCCTGAGCCTCGGTCGGCTGGTGGTCAATATCGCGCTCAACCTCTGGTTCTTGATCGCTCTGGAGATGGGCGTCGAGGCGATCCTGTGGGGCAACCTGATCACTGCCGCCATCTCCGTCGCCGCTCTGTTCACGGTCTTCGCTCTCAAGCGAGGCGGCCAGCGTTTCCGTCCCGATCTCCTTGGGGGCCTGCTCTCTTACGGCATGCCGCTCATCGTCGCTTCGCTGCTCGCCACCGCGATGCACCAGCTCGATCGCTACCTCCTGCGCGTGTTGCTCGATCTGGAAGAGGTCGGGATCTACTCGGTGGCCTATGCCATCGGACAGGGCATCAACAGTCTCATCCTGCACCCGTTCTCCGAGATCTGGTACGTGGTTGTCTACGAGCTCGAGGGAAAGCCCGAGCTCCAACGGATCATCCGCAGCGTCTTCCGCTACTTCTTCACCCTGTTGGCGCTGATCATGCTGGGCGTGTCGCTGTTCGCCCAGCCACTCCTGCGACTGCTGGTGGCGCCGGAGTTCTATTCGGCCGCCGGACTCGTACCGGTGGTCTGCCTGGCCTACCTGTTCTTCAGTCTGCACTCGCACTTCAACTTGCCGCCGCTGTTGGCCAAGCGGACGGCCTCGATGATCCCTGCGCATCTGGCTGGAGTGGCGGTCAACGTCGTCGCCAACCTGATCCTGATTCCAAGGATGGGAGTCATGGGAGCCGCCGTCGCCAGCGTCCTGACCTACGCCGCCTACTCATTCTTCGGGCTCCTGGTCTACCGCCGGATCCGACGCTTCGAATACCCGCTGGCCGGCGGCGTTCTGGCGCTCCTGGGCATGGTCGGCTCCTACGCCGGCTGGCAGGTGCTCGCGTCATGGAGCGACCGCCCGCTGGCGACCGGTTCGATCGCGGCCGCGGTCTGGCTGGTCTGGGCCCTGGCGCTCGCGGGACCGCTGGTGGCCGACTGGCGCCGTGGCTCGGGTCCGCCGATGCCGCTCACCGATCTCGGAGGATCCCGTTGAGCGACGAGCCCCGAACGAGGAAGTGCTAGCCGGCGCGGCTAGTCGGGATTCTCGGGTGCCGAGACCACGCGCATCGCTTCCGGGAGCACGTCCTCGATTGCCTCGAAGACGGCGCGTGCCACAATCTGATTGCCGTGCGGGGAAGCGTGGCCGGCGAACGGGCGCAGGTTGAATCTCTCGATTTCGAAAGGGCGCTCGAGCAGATCCAACATCCGCAACGACGGCAGGTCCGTGCGAGTTCGCAGTCGGGCGAGGTATCCCCTGTAGGAGTAATCTCCATTCTTGCCGTAGACGAGCAGGTCGTTTTCGGACGGAATGAACAGGAGCACCGGTGTAAACCGATGCCGCTCGGAGAGTGCTGCAAATTCCTCCACGATGTGGTCCATCTTCCGCGATGCCTGCTCCACCTCGTACAGATTGCCCGGGCGGTCGAACAAGACGTAGCGAGTCGCCTGAAGAAGGGCGAGCGTAAAGGGAAAACGGCCCCGGGGACGCCTGTCGTTCAGCGCGTACCAGAAGTCGTGTTCCTTCGCCCGATCGAAGGCACGGTAGTAGTCGTCGAGACCGTCCGCCGCCGTGAGAGGATTCGGTAGCCACTCGATCTTGCCGTTGTTCTCGGCAAGCATCGGCTTGAAGGAGACTTGTCCCCTGCTGCGCGAGTAGTAGAACGGGCGGTACACGTTCATGAGTCGCTTGATGTTCTCCCCGAAGACGGCGAGCACCACGATCTCGGTTCGATGCTCCGGGAGGTTGTGTTGAAGTCGAAGCAGGGCTTGATCGGTACCGTAGCCTGCGACACCCCAGTTCTCCACGCGACTGCCGCTCAGTTCCGACAGGTAGAAGGGCCACGTCTCATCGTCGTTGACCTCGGAGCAGAGGGTAAAGGAATCACCGTAGACCGAGATCACGACCGTGCTGCTTGGGTGAGGGTTGAAGCGCGCGCCCCTGTCGTCCGTTGTGATCGTGAACAGTTTTCCGTCGGACGCGCGCTCCGTGAGAACCGCGTTGGACGACATCCGCCATCCCAACTCTCGGTCGTAGTTGCGGTCTCGAAACTCGGTGACCTTTTCTTGGGTGATCGCGGCCTTGAAAGCCTCGAAGTCCACGTGCATGAACATCGTCTTGTTCAGAACCAGGGCGAACCCCACATAGGAGACGACCTCCCCCACGACGAAGACGCCCGCCATCAGCAGTACATAGAGCCTCCATCGGGAACTCGATTTCACAGCGCGGCCCCCCGCAATAGAGAAGCTGTAAGTCTAGCGCGGCCCGGCCGGAGCGCTCGCCCGGAGTCGACGGACCCCCTGAGACGCTGAGCAGACCATGACCCCGAGAGAGCCCCCCTCCGACCCTCAGTACTCGTCCCAGCTGCGAACCTCCAGCGTCTCGAGTGATTCGGCACTCAACGCCTGCGCGAGTCGCTGCGCCAGCTGGATATTGGTGATGAGCGGAATCCCGTGATCCACCGCTGCGCGTCGGATCATGTAGTCGTTCTTCAGCTCTTCGTCCGACGCGTCCTTGGGGATGTTGACCACCAGATCGACCTTGCCTGCCTTGATCAGCTCGAGCGCGTTCGGTGACTCCGGCTCCAGAGGCCAGTAGACCGGTTCAACGTCGATGCCGCTATCTGCCATGAAGGAAGCGGTCCCACGGGTGCCGAACAACTGCACCCCCGCGACCGCTAGAGCGCGGGTGCTCGAAAGAAAGACCGCCTTGTCTTCCACCGGGCCGGTGCTCAGGAGAACTCGGCGGATGGGGAGACGGAAGCCGACCGAGAGCATCGCCTTGAGGAAGGCGTCCTCGAAGTCCTCACCGAGGCAAGCGACCTCGCCGGTCGATGACATCTCGACTCCCAGAATGGGATCTGCGCCTTCCAGGCGGGTGAACGAGAACTGCGGCGCCTTGACTCCAACGTAGTCGAGCTCCAGCACGGAGCCGTCGACCTTCTGCGTCGGACGATCCATGATCACCCTGGTCGCCAGCTCGATGAAATTCACCCGCGAGATCTTCGATGCGAAGGGGAAGGAGCGCGACGCACGGAGATTGCATTCGATCACCATGATGTTGTTGTCGCGGGCCATGAACTGGATGTTGAAGGGCCCATTGATCGACAGCGCCCGAGCAATTCGTGCCCCGACCCGGCGCACCCGCCGCATCGTCTCGATGTAGGTCCGCTGGGGAGGGAGCACCAGCGTGGCATCGCCCGAATGCACGCCGGCCTGTTCGACGTGCTCGGAGATGGCATGGATGAGGATCTCGCCGTCCCGCGCCACGGCGTCGAACTCGATCTCCTTGGCGGCGTTGATGAACTTGGTGATCACGGTCGGGTGCTCTGAAGACACCTCGGCGGCCTTCTCGAGAACTGTCTGCAGAGTCGCCTCGCTCTCGGCCACCGCCATCGCCGAACCCGAAAGCACATACGAAGGCCTCACCAACACCGGATAGCCGACCTCGTCGGCGAAGGCCGCGGCGGCTCCCACAGAGCTGACTTCCGCCCACCGTGGCTGGTCGACGCCGAGGCGATCGCACAAACGGGAGAACTTGTGGCGGTCTTCGGCCTCGTCGATGCTTGCTGCCGAGGTGCCCAGAATCCGGATCCCAGCGTCTTCGCACAGACGCGCCAGCGTGTTTGGCGTCTGTCCCCCTACCGAGACGATCAGGCCGTGCGGCCTCTCGAGTTCGTAGATCTCCTGCAAGGTCTCGAACGTGATCTCATCGAAATAGAGCCGATCGCATTCGTCATAGTCGGTGCTGACTGTCTCGGGATTGCAGTTGAGCATGATCGTGGAGTAGCCGAGCTCTCTGAGGGTGCGCACGGTGTTCACGCAGCACCAATCGAACTCCACCGAGCTACCGATGCGATAGGCCCCGGAACCGAGAACCAGCACCGACTCCTCCGAGCCGAAGTCGACATCGTGCTCGTCTCCCCCGTAGGTTAGATAGAGGTAGTTGGTGCGCGCCGGATACTCACCGGCGAGGGTGTCGATCTGCTTCACGCTGGGTCTTATGCCCGCCGCCCGCCGCGCCTGCCGGACTTCAGCTTGACTCACTCCCACGAGCTCCCCGATCTGGCAGTCGGAGAACCCGGCCCGCTTTGCCTCTAGCAGTCGATTCGCGTCCGGTGGGCGGCCTTTCGCTTGCCTCAGAGACTCGGCCAGCTCCACGATCCCGCGAATCCGTGTCAGGAACCAAGGGTTGATGTCGGTCAGCTCGTGCACCTCATCGAGGGCCATCTCCTCTTCGAAGGCGCGAGCCAGCGCAAAGGGTCGGCGGTCCGTCGGCTGAGTGAGCTCGGTACGAAGACTCTCGAACTGCATACGCTCCCCGACAACCACGCCCTCGACCCCGATGTCGAGCATGCGTAGAGCCTTCTGAAAGGCCTCCTCGAAAGTGCGGCCGATGCCCATGACCTCGCCCACGGATTTCATCCCCGAGCCGATGCGGCTCGAGACCATCTTGAATTTCTTGAGATCCCAGCGCGGAGCTTTCACGACGATGTAGTCGAGAGCCGGTTCGAAACAAGCGGTCGTCACTCCGGTCACCCGGTTGGGGATCCCGGTGAGCGGGTAGCCAACCGCCAGCTTGGCGGCGACGAATGCCAAGGGGTAGCCGGTCGCCTTGGAGGCGAGAGCTGAAGAGCGTGACAGCCGCGCGTTGACCTCGATGATCCGATAGTCGTCCGAGCGCGGATCCAAGGAGTACTGAATGTTGCACTCGCCGACGATCCCCAGGTGGCGGATGACTTGGATGGCAATCTCTCGCAACCGGTGGTATTCACGATTGGTGAGCGTCTGACTCGGCGCGACCACGAGGGACTCCCCGGTGTGGATACCCATCGGATCGAGGTTCTCCATGTTGCAGACGGTGACGCAGTTGTCATACGCGTCTCGCACCACTTCGTATTCGATCTCTTTCCATCCAGAAAGATACTCTTCGATCAGGATCTGATCGGTGTGGGAGAAGGCCGCGGCGACCCTCTCCTCCAGGTCCCCCTCGTCAGTGCTCACCCCTGAGCCAAGCCCTCCCAGTGCATAGGCGATGCGCAGCATGACCGGATAGCCGATCTCGCGCGCGGCTTCGCGAGCCTGCTCGACCGAGGTGACGGCGCGACTGTGCGTGAGCCTGATTCCGATCTGGCCGAGTCGCTGGTTGAAGATGCCCCGATCCTCAGTCGCGCAGATCGTCTCGACCGACGTACCCAGAACGCGAACGCCGTGCCGCTCGAAAACGCCCGCCCTGTCCAGGCTCACGCCGCAGTTGAGGGCAGTCTGCCCACCGAAACCGAGGAGAACTCCGTCAGGCTTCTCCTTACGAATCACCTGTTCGACGAAATGGGGCGTCACCGGTAGGAAATAAACGCGGTCGGCCAAGTAGTCGGAGGTCTGAATCGTCGCAATATTGGGGTTGACCAGGACCGTCTCGATCTCTTCCTCTTTGAGCGCCTTGATGGCCTGGCTGCCGGAGTAGTCGAACTCCCCCGCCTCGCCGATCTTCAGCGCGGAACTACCGAGAACCAAGACTCTCTGCGGAAGAGACGGGCCGGCGTCGGCTTGCTGGGGTCCCGTCATCGGAGCATCTCCACGAAGCGTTGGAACAAGTGGGCCGTATCGGTTGGCCCGGGGGTCGCTTCCGGGTGGAACTGAACGCTCCGGGCTGGCTGCCAATCGTGCCGAATTCCCTCGTTGGTCCCGTCGTTGGCGTTGACGAACCACTCGCGCCACCCCTCGGGCAGGGTCGCTCCATTCACCGCGTAGCCATGGTTCTGAGAGGTCACGTAGCAGCGCCGCGAGCCCACCTCCGAGCAAGGCTGATTCTGCGAGCGATGACCGAACTTGAGCGTGTAGGTGTCTGCTCCGGCCGCGAGCGCCAGGATCTGGTTGCCGAGGCAGACGCCAAAGATCGGAATCCGCTCCTTCAGTCCTCGTCGGACGTGCTCGATCGTCTTGTCGGCGAGCTTGGGATCCCCTGGACCGTTGGAGATGCAGATGCCGTCGAAGTCTTCCCCGAAGAAATCGTAATCCCAGGGAACTCTCAGCACGCGAGCCCCGGCTCCCACCAGGCCACGAACGATGCTCGCCTTGGCTCCGGCGTCGACGAGAACGACTCGGGGCCCCTCTTCGCCGTAGACGACCGGTTCGTCGACGCTGACGCCGGCGACGAGATTCGAGAGGTTCGGATCCCGCCACTCGATGTCCTCGTCCCCGGGTACCAGCTTGCAGAGCATCACGCCGGACTCCCTGACCCGCTTGGCGAGGGCCCTCGTGTCGACGCCGGCCAGAATCGGCACTCGGGACGCCTCCAGCCAGTCGTTGAGAGTGCGCTCGGCAGACCAGTGAAAAGTGTCGGCGGATAGCGACCCGACCACCAGACCCTGGACCTGGACCCTCTCGGACTCGAAATGGAGAGGGAGGCCGAGCTCGTCCCGCTGATCGCCGGGTACGCCGTAGTTGCCGATCATCGGATAGGTGAGAATGAGGATCTGGCCGGCATAGGAGGGGTCGGTCAGAGCCTCTGGATAGCCCACCATTCCGGTGTTGAACACCAGTTCGCCCGCCACCGGTAGAGCGGCGCCGGCCAAGCTGCCCAGGAGTTCGCTGCCATCTTCGAGAATCAGCCGACCGCGGCCAGTCATCCGTGCAACGACCTCCTCACGACCTACACCCCCACCTGCGCACGGCAGTGCCCGACACCGGACCCTCCGACCGTTGCCGGGGTTTGACGAGCGACCGTACGGCGCTCGGTCCAGGCGCTACCGGCACCGGCTGAGTGTCCGCTTCCCTAGAACAGAGTGTAGATGAAGGGCGCCACTCCGCTGCCGCCGACGATCAGCACCAGTCCCAGCAACAGCAGCACGACCAACATCGGCAGCATCCACCATTTCTTGTTCTCGCCCAAGAAGTGGAGAAACTCGCTGACAAACGACTGGCGTTTCTGCCGAGCGTGGTGTTCGAACTCGGAGGCTTTGCTTTCTTCTGTCATGGGCGATCCTCGTCAACACTCGGCCGGCATCCTACCAGGGTTCAGAACTGCCGGAAGTAGCGGGAGGCATCCGCGGGGGGACGACGTCGGATCCAGTAGGTCGATGCCTCGGGGTCGTACCGGCGGTGGAGGACGTCGCGCCCGAGCAATCGGAAGAACAGTGCCACCGGCGTCAGCAGCAGGTAGAAGACGAGCCCCATCAAGACGTGGCCGAGAACCATTCCGATCGGAAACGCCACCAGGGTCAGGAGGACGAAGATCGGTTTGACCGCCTTCGGCGCCAGTAGCCCGAGTAGCGCCACGATCGGTCCGAGACCCCAGAGGATCCTGGCGGCCGTCGGCGCCTCCCACTTCCACCACGCCACCGACCCGATCGCCACGGCAGCCACCAGGAAGGCCACCGCGAACTGTCGCAGCTCCCTGTCGGACGGTTTCCAGTTGATCTCGAGCATTTCTAGTCGAGCTCGAAGCTCGCCAGGTAGTCGCGCACCTCAGCTTTGGAGACCTGCGGCTGCTCCTCTTTGAGCAGCACGCAGTTCTCGATCACCAGGACGTCCATGTCGGTCGACAGGAAACAACGGTAGGCATCCTGTGGCGTGCAAACGATCGGCTCGCCCCGAATGTTGAAGCTGGTGTTGATTCCCACCGGGCAGCCGGTGCGTTGGTAGAACCGCTCCAACAGCCGGTGGAACCTCGGGTTGCGCGTCGAATCGACGGTTTGCACGCGCGCCGAGTAGTCGACGTGCGTGATCGCCGGCACCTCGGAGCGGAGTACCGCGAGCTTGTCGAGCCCCCGCGCCTCCGCAGCTTCCGCTGGGAGCGCCAGCCGCTTGGCCTCCCGAACGTCGGCGACGATCAGCATGTAGGGGCTGTCGTGCCCCTCGCCGAGCTCGAAGTACTCGTTGGCTCGGTCGTCGAGCACTACCGGTGCGAACGGGCGAAACGACTCACGGAACTTGATCTTGACGTTCATCACCCGCTGCATCTCGCGGCTACGGGCGTCTCCGATGATGCTCCGGCAGCCGAGAGCGCGCGGCCCGAACTCCATCCGGCCGGCGAACCAGCCGATCACCTTTTCGTCCGCCATCAGGCCCGCCACCCGGTCGAAGAGCTCGTCGTCAGCGAGCTGGTGATAGGGGGCGCCGATCGAGTCGAGGTAACCGGCCACCTCTTCGTTCCGGAATGCCGGTCCAAGGAGGGAACCGCTCTGGGAGTCGCCCTCGGCAGTCCGCCTCGGATTGTCGAGAAGTTGGAACCAGACGAAAAGCGCCGCTCCGAGCGCGCCGCCCGCGTCGCCCGCCGCGGGCTGCACCCAGATCGACTCGAACGGGCCCTCGCGCAGGATCCGCCCGTTGGCGACGCAGTTGAGAGCGACGCCGCCGGCCAGCACCAGCGCTTTGCGTTCGGTCTCACGGTGAACGTGGCGCACCACCTTGAGCACCACGTCTTCGGTGACGCTCTGTACGGAAGCGGCCAGGTCCATCTCCCGCTGGGTGAGCTCACTCTCGGGCTGGCGGGGTGGCCCCCCGAGCAGCTCGTCGAGGCGAGGTCCGGTCATGGTCAACCCCTGGCAGTAGTTGAAGTAGGACATGTCCATGCGGAACGAGCCGTCGTCCTTGACGTCGATCAGGTGCTCGAGGATCAGGTCGCGGTAGCGTGGCTCACCGTAGGGGGCGAGGCCCATCAACTTGTACTCGCCGCTGTTGACGCGGAAGCCGGTGTAGTAGGTGAAGGCGGAATAGAGCAGCCCCAGCGAGTGGGGAAAGTGGAGCTCGTGGGTCAGCTCGATCCGGTTGCCTTGGCCTGAGCCGAAGCTCGCTGTCGCCCATTCGCCGACGCCGTCCATGGTCAGGATGGCGGCCTCCTCGTACGGGGAGGGAAAGAACGCGCTGGCGGCGTGGGACTCGTGATGCTCGGTGAACACGTAGCGGCCCCGGTACTTCTTGTCGAGCCCCTTGTCGAGGAGACGCGGCAGCCAGAGCTTGCGCTTGAGCCAGAGGGGCATCGCCATCTTGAACGAGCGGAAGCCGCGCGGCGCGTAGGCGACGTACGTCTCGAGCAGGCGCTCGAACTTGGTCAACGGCTTGTCATAGAAGGCGACATGGTCGAGGTCCTCGGGGCGAATCCCGGCCTCGGACAGGCAGTAGTCGATCGCATGCTGCGGGAACTCGTAGTCGTGTTTCTTTCGTGTGAAGCGCTCCTCCTGCGCGGCAGCGACGATCTCGCCGTCCACCACCAGGGCAGCGGCGGAGTCGTGGTAGAACGCGGAGATGCCGAGGATCGCTGTCATCGCGTGCCGGCCGGCCAGGCTCGAGAGCAGGCGGTCGCCTTCCCCGATCCGGTCGAAAGAGTGAGCGGTTCGGAAAGAGTCGGGCCTCGCCAGGGCTGCCGTGGTCCGTTAACGTTGAAGTACCGAAGCCCGATCAAGCCGAGAGGATAGCAGCGGTCGAAAACCGCCGCCACCTCTTCTTTCATCTGCGCGCAAGCGCCGCCGCCGCCGCCGCGGCACCGCCTCGAACGGTTCCTGCTCGTCCACGAGCGGGCAGGTCATCCGGTAGACTCACGTGCCAAGGAGCGAGTCACCAGCCAGCGACATCTTTCAAATAGACACCGCGAGAGACCGGGACGTGACCATGACGCGAGAAGAAGTTATCGATACCGTCTATCAGGCGATTGAACGCCTCAACATGATGCGAGAACCCCAGGATCAATTGTCCTGCCGGGAGGATACGCGATTGTACGGGCGCCAGGGGAGTCTCGATTCACTTTCCTTGGTCGCGCTCGTCCTCGACGTGGAGGAAGCAGTCGGCGAGCAGAGCGATACGATGATCGCGTTGGCCGACGAGCGGGCTCTCGCCCAAAGCAGGACCCCCTTCCGCGACGTCGGGTCCTTCGCCGACTACGTTCTGACCCGTCTCCAAGAGGCTGCCGCATGACCGATCGCCCGGTAGCGGTCGTCACCGGAAGCCGAAAGGGAATCGGCTTGAGTCTGGCGCGCTATCTGCTCGAAGCTGGCTTTCACGTCGTCGGCTGCAGCCGCGGCACCACCGATTTCGAATCCGAGCACTACGAGCACCACCAGGTCGACGTGTGCGTCGAGGCTGACATCCTCCGACTTCTGAAACACGTTAGGGAAAAGCGGGGCGGTCTCCGAGTCCTCATCAACAATGCAGGCATCGCGATGATGAATCATTGCCTGCTGACGCCGACCAGTGCGGTCGGAGCGATCCTCGAGACGAACGTCACGGCGACGTTTGTTCTCTCCCGCGAGGCCGCGAAGCTCCTCAGGCGGACGCCCCACGCCCGGATCGTCAACCTGTCGAGTGTCGCGGTCCCTCTCAGGCTGGAAGGAGAGGCCATCTACGCAGCGTCCAAGGCGGCCGTCGAGATGCTCACGCGCATTCTGGCCAAAGAGCTGGCCCCGATGGGGATCACTTGCAACGCCTTGGGGCCAACACCGGTCGAGACCGATCTCATCCGGAACGTACCTTCAGAGAAGCTGCAACAACTGGTTTCGTTGCAGGCAGTTCGTCGCTACGCCAGCATGGAGGATATCCACAACGTGATTGATTTTTTTGTTCGGCCGGAGAGCGATTTCATAACCGGACAAGTCCTTTATCTGGGTGGCGTCTCATGAGTCACAATTGGCTTCTCGGGCGGATGTCTGAATGGCAGGAGCGTGATGCGGTGGTGGGTATGGGAGTTCAGACGACTTACGAGGAACTGCTTGATGGCGTCAGCTCCTGGCGCGAGAGGCTCACGGAGTGGGGTATCACCTCGCCGGGTCGCGTGGTTGCCTTCTCCGGCGACTACAGCGCCGCTTCGGTATCGCTGCTGCTGACACTTCTGGATCGCTCCTGCGTCATGATGCCATTCGCCTCTTCAGACGAGTCTCAACTCTCCGCGTTCCTGAAGATCGCCGAGGCTGAGTTCTTGATCGAGAGCGACGATCCGGCTTCACCCCGCGTTCGGCGTCTGTCATCCGAGCCGGTCAACGAACTGATCCTACAGCTCGCCGAGCACGAGCATCCCGGGCTCGTTCTCTTCACCTCCGGGTCCACCGGGGAGCCCAAGGCGGTGCTTCACGACCTGGACCGGCTGCTCGAGAAATTCCGCCAACGAAGGCAGACGTCTCGCATGCTGAGCTTCTTACTTCTGGACCACATCGGCGGCGTCAATACTCTGTTCTATGCCCTCGCGAACGGGGGGACGGCGATCATCACGCGGGACCGGCAACCCGAGACCGTCTGCGCGACGATCGAGCATTGCGGAGTGGAGATACTGCCGACGACTCCCACCTTCTTGAATCTCCTGCTCCTGTCCGGGGAGCATCGTCGACACGACCTCTCCAGTCTGAGGCTCATCACGTATGGAACGGAAGTGATGCCAGCTCATACCTTGGCACGAATTCGCGACGCCTTTCCGAACGTGCGCCTTCAGCAGACCTACGGACTCTCCGAGATCGGCATTCTCAGGAGCAAGAGCCGCGAGGACGGCTCGCTCTGGGTGAAGGTCGGTGGCGAGGGGTTCGAGACTCAGGTTCGGGACGGTGTTCTCTGGATTCGAGCGCACTCGAGCATGGCCGGGTACCTGAACGCACCCAGCCCGTTCGACGAAGAGGGCTGGCTCAATACAGAAGACGCGGTTGAGGAGGACGGAGAATGGCTGCGCTTCCTGGGCCGCACGACAGACATCATCAACGTGGGCGGACAGAAAGTCTATCCTGCTGCTGTGGAGAGCGTGCTGTTGGGAATGGAGAATGTCGAGGACGTCACGGTGCGAGGTGAGCGGAATCCACTGACTGGAGAGTACGTCGTGGCCCGCTTCAATCTTCTACGGACGGAGGCTCCGGCTGAGCTCAAGGCGCGGGTATGGCGCCACTGCAAAGGGCGGTTGGAACCCTTCATGATTCCCGTCAAGGTCGAGATTGTGGACGAAGCCCAATTCAACGTTCGATTCAAACACTTGCGGTCCGACACGCCCTGAAGGTGGCCGGAGAAAAGCGACAACTCCGGTGGCAACCGAGCTCGTGCTGCAACCGCTGAAGCAGATTCTCAAGGTAGCGAGCAACGGAGTCGGTTTGGCTGCTGCCTTCCTACCGGCGCTGACCTGCTGGCTGGAGAGTCGGTTGTTGGGCCGCGGCCGAGAAGAAGTGTTCAGATTCTGGGCGGA
The DNA here is from genome assembly GCA_945787575.1 of Thermoanaerobaculia bacterium. Lineage (GTDB taxonomy): Bacteria > Acidobacteriota > Thermoanaerobaculia > Multivoradales > JAHEKO01 > CALZKB01. Next base: position 30,382 of record CALZKB010000014.1, read on the forward strand.
GGTCTTCGCGCTCTTCCCGAGCACGCTCGGCGACTATCTTCGAAAGTGCTTTTATCGACTCACTCTCAGAAGCTGCTCACTGGAGTGTACGATCCGGTTCATGAGCCAGTTCACTGATCGGGAGGCCGAAGTGGCAAAGGGCGTGTATGTCGGCACCTTCGCTTTGGTGGGAACCGCAAGCCTTGGGGAGGGATGTCTCGTAGGAAGCCGGGTGAGCATCCTTAGCGGATCTAGCCAGCATGAATTCGACGAGGACGGGCATTTGACGGCGGCGGACCGGACCGCCTTTCAACGGGTGCGAATCGGATCGGAGACTTGGATCGGAGAGGCAGCCGTGATCATGGCTGATGTCGGGAGCAGGTGTATCGTGTCCGCTGGCGCCGTCGTGTCCCACCCCGCTCCGGACGGATGTATCGTGGCCGGCAACCCCTGTCGATTCGTGGGCAAGACAACTGTGGAACGCGAAGAGGTCACCGTCAGAGCCGACCCCGTGACGGAGCAAGGGGACCGCCGCTAACCCGCAGCTCAGGCTCGTGGAGCGTTCCGGCCACCATCGATCAGGACCTCTAATGAATCGACAGCCCGAGGATCAGCCTGCCGTAAGGCCGTCGCGGGCCCGAGCTCGCGGGTCGGTCTTGAATATCGTGCTCGCGCTCGGGAGCCTTTTCATCGGCTTCCTGCTCTCCGAGGTGTCGGCGCGCTTCCTGCTCCCGGCACCTCCATTCCCCGACCGAGAGCCGCAAATCGAGTACCAGCCCGACCCCGACGTCGGCTATCTCCATGCTCCCAGTCAACAGGGCTGGATCGATGACGGATCGATGTCGGTCAACAGTCTCGGCTTCCGGGGTGAGGAGCCGGTGC
>CALZKB010000015.1 GCA_945787575.1 Thermoanaerobaculia bacterium
CGCGTCACCTTCGGGCACGTGGGCGCCTTCCTCCTGGCCGCCTCGAGGCCGATCACGGTGGTTGCGCTCCTCGAGCCGCCGCCTTCGACCGGCGATGACGCCCAGGTTTCGGGCGGCCCCCGCCCGGCACCTCCGATCCCGCCCGGGAGGACGGCGGAGGTGTTCGACCTGATGGCCGAGGCCCCGGACATCACCGTTTACCACACCGACGGCCAGGTCATCGCCCAGTCACCCTACCTCGAGGGCCCGCTCATCGAGCCCTACGCCCCGGACGATGAGATCTTCGTCTGGCTGGAGGAGCGCCTGGCTCGACTGGCGGCATTGAGCAACCGCGGGTCCACGCCGGTGGGCCAGAGCCTGGCGGTCGGCGACCCAGCGCGCTCACCCGTCGCCATCGGTCGCGAGATCTGGCGCCGCCTCGCTCCCGCCGCCTTTCAGCGTGCCTACTGGCAGGTCGCTGACACCAACTCGGGGGCGCTGGAGATCCAATTCTTCTCCGACGACCCCCGCATCCCTTGGGAGCTGATGCGCCCGCAGCGCGCCGACGGATCCGAAGAGCATGGCTTTCTCGGCGTCGAGCACTGGGTGGCGCGAGGCCATGTGCGCCGTGACCTGCCGGTGCAAGGTCGGATGCCGCTGCTGCTTCCGATGGCGCGAGTGACCCTCGTCGCGCCGCTCTACGACCCCCCGCTGCCCGGAATCGAGACCGAGCGCCGGCTGCTCAAGGACCCCCGGCATCGGCTGGCGCCGCTGCGCGAGGTCGGAGGCGCTTACGAGGAGGTCGTGGCGGTGCTCGACGAGTTCGCTACCGGCATCCTCCACTACTCGGGCCACGGCGAGGTGGTGGGTGCCGACGGCGTGAGCCCGAGCTACGCGCTTCGCCTCGAGGATCGGTTGCTCGACCTCGACAGCTTCGTCGGCGGCCTGCGCGGTGGAGGCGGGGCGCGCGGCCGGCCGTTCGTCTTCCTCAACGCCTGCGACATCGGTCAGGCAAGCGCCAGCGGCGGCTACGTCGAAGGCTGGGGTCCGGCGGCGCTCGAGGCCGGCGCCAGCGGCTACCTCGGGGCGCTCTGGCCGGTCGGTGACACGGCGGCGGCGGCCTTCTCCGACGCTTTCTACGCCGCTCTGACCCGCGGCGACACCTTCGTCGAGGCTGTGCGTCAAGCACGCAACAGGTTCAAGGACGACCCCGACCCGACCTACTTGGCCTACGTCTACTACGGCGACGTCTTCCTGCGGCCCGAGCGGCAACTGAAGGTAGAGGACCGCCGCGAGGTCGTTGCGGTGGAGACGGGAGGAGACCAATCCCCGCCTGCGCCGGCTCAGCAGCCGGCCACGCATGCCGGCGATCCCTGGGCACCGCTTCGACCTCTCGTGGGACGCTGGGAGGGCGCGATCGGCGGTGAGCTAGGCACCGGGACCGCTCTGCGCGAGTACCGCTTCATCTTCGACGAGACGTTTCTCTTGTCCCGACACGCTTCGGTTCGACTGCCGCAAGACGAGAGCCCGAGAGGCGACTACCACCGGGAGCTCGGGGTCTTCAGCCACGATCGTGAGCGCGACAAGATCGTCTATCGGCAGTTTCTGGTCGAAGGCTTCGTCAACGAGTACGTCTGCGAGCTCGAGCCCAAGCGGTTGGTCTGCGCCACCGAGAGGGTGGAAAACGGTCCGGGGATGCGAGCCCGTTGGACCCTCGACATCGAGGACCGGTTCGGTTTCGTCGAGACCTTCGAGCTCGCCTCGCCCGGCAAGGACCTGGCGGTCCTGCTCACCAACCGATGGGTTCGCGTGCCGGTGATCGAGTGAGGCCTGGTCCCGGCACGGCAGCTCTCAACTGCTAGACTCCGCCTCTGCCCAGATTCTGGAGCCCGCGAGCAACCCCGGCTCCTGGACGCACGATGCGACCTCGGCTCGAGATTATCGACACGACGCTCATCGAGCGGATCGTCGACGAGGCTCTCACCGTCCTCGAGACCACGGGCATCCTCGTCGACTACGAGCCCGCTTTCGACCGCCTGACCGCGGCCGGCCTTCCCGGCAACGCCGAGACGCATCGCGTCCGCTTCCCGCGGGACGTCGTGGAGCGAGCGCTTGCGACGGCCCCATCCGGCTTCACCCTGCACGATCGCGACGGTGAGCCCTTCGCCCGCCTGGAGGACGACCGGGTCCACTTCGTGCCGGCGTCCTCCGCACTGCGCATTCTCGATCGCGCCACGGGGGAGGTCCGCGAGGCGAGCAGCGCCGACTTCGTCGAGTACGCCAAGGTCGCTGACCGGCTGCAGAACATCGCCTACCTCTCGACCGCCTTCATCCCCAAGGACGTACCTCCGGACATCGCCGACGGCTGGCGTCTCTACCTGGCTCTGGCGAGCTCGAAGAAGCCGGTGGTCTCGGGCGCTTTCACCGCCCACGGCGTGCCGCGCATGGCGCAGATGATGGGTCTGTTTCGACACGACCTCGAGGAGCTGGCCGAGAAGCCGATGGCGATCTTCACCTGCTGTCCGAACACGCCGCTGCGTTGGGCCGAAGACGCGGCGCAGAACTTGATCGATTGTGCCGAGGCGGCGATCCCGGTCGAGATCGTGCCGGTGATGCTGTTGGGCATGATCTCCCCGGCCACCCCGGTGGGTGCGCTCGTGCTCCACACCGTCGAGGTCCTCAGCGGTCTCACCGTCGCCCAGCTGATCCGCCCCGGAACGCCGGTGCTCTTCGGCGGCGCGCCCGCATCGTTCCACATGCGGCTCATGACCAACCCCATGACCGCCGTCGAAGCCCTGCACGTCTACTGCTCCTACGCCCAGATCGCCAAGCACCTGAAGCTGCCGTGCCAGGCCTACATGGGCTTGAGCGATTCGAAATTCAATGACCCGCAAGCCGGGGCGGAGAGCGGCATCGGCATGTTCCTCGCGGCTCTCGCCGGTTTCAACTCGATCTCCGGGCCCGGCATGCTCGACTACGTAAACTGCTTCAGTCTCGAAAAGCTCGTCTTCGACGACGAGCTCGCCGCCCACGCCCATCGCTACATAAGGCCGGTGGAGGTCAAGGAGGACCTTCCCACGGCCGCCCTCTTCGACGAGCTGCTGGCGGAGAATCACCTGTTGACCGCGGAGCACACCCTGGAGCACTGGCCGGAAGAGCTCTACCTGCCGGGCCCGATGGTCGACCGCACCAACTGGGACCAGTGGGCGTTTCAGGGACGCAAGGACCATCGGACGCGGGCCAACGAAATGATCAACGAGCTGCTGGACGACTACGACGTGCCTCCCCTGGACGAGGCGCTGGACGCCGAGATCCGACACCTCTTCGCCTCCACTTGCGACGACCCGGACGTGGTTCTGCCCGAAGCCTGAGGACTGGGAGCCCGCTATGGCCGATTACGCGCTGATGAATCAGAAGCTCTTCGAGGGCGATGATGCGACGGTTCGCCAACTGACCGAGGAGGCTCTGGCCGAGGGGCGCCAGGCCATGGAGGTCCTCGAGGAGGGCCTGATCGCCGGCATGCGGGTCGTCGGCGAGGACTTCAAGTACAACCGGATCTTCGTGCCCGAGGTGCTGCTGGCGGCGCGGGCGATGAAGGCGGGCATGGCGGTGCTGCAACCGCTGCTCACCGCGTCGGCCGCCGACACCTCGGCGGGGACGATCGTCATGGGTACGGTCAAGGGAGATCTGCACGACATCGGCAAGAACCTGGTCGGCATGATGGCGGAGGGCGCCGGCTTCAAGGTCGTCGACCTCGGGACCAATACCTCCGACGACGACTTCATCGCCGCCGTCCGCGAGCACGGTGCCGACATTCTCGGAATGAGCGCGCTCCTGACCACCACGATGGTCTACATGAAGACAGTGGTCGACGCGATGACCGCGGCGGACCTCTCGCACGTCTCGATCTGCATCGGCGGCGCGCCGATCAGCCAGGACTTCGCCGACGAGATCGGAGCGCACGGCTACGCCGCGGATGCCGGCAGCGCGGTGCAGCTATTCAAGCGCCTGGTCGGAGATCGGGTCCGAGCCTGAGACCGTCGTGATCCCTCCGAGCTGTCGTCTCCGTATCGAGGGTCGGGAGACGATCGTCGATGTCGGCGAGACGCTTTTCGACGCCGCGGAGGCGCTCGCCGTCCACGTGCCGACGAGCTGTCACAAGCAGGGCAAGTGCCGCGAGTGCATGGTCGAGATCGAGGCCGGCGAGGACGGGCTGAGTCCACGCACGCCGGAGGAAGAGCACCTGCCGGCGAGCTTCCGTCTCGCCTGCCGCGCGCGCTTCGCCGCGCCGGGGTTGGTTGCGGCGCACACGATGCGCCGGGGGGCACTGCGGATCGAGCAGAGCTCGCGGGCGCTCGAGTCCCACGAGAGCGAGCTCGACCCATGCTACCGACGGCGAGGGGATCGCCTGCTGCGCTACGGACTCGAGATCGGAATCATCGACGGACCTCCCCTCGGCGTCGCCGTCGACCTGGGAACGACCACCGTCGTCCTCCAGCTCGTCGATCTCGAGAGTGGCGCCCCGATCGCGACCCAGTCCTTCGAGAACCCCCAGCGCTTCGGAGGCTCTGACGTGATGGCGCGCATCCGCTACGACACCGACCACCACGGCCGTTTGCTGCAGAGGGTGCTACTCGGTTACTTGGGGCGCGCCCTCGAGTCGTTCCCGGGCGACCCGCGCTCGATCGTCGAGCTCGTGATCGCTGGCAACACCACCATGCGCGACCTCCTCTTCGGTCTCGACGTGCACTCGATCGGACAGCTGCCCTACCGCTCCCGGACCGAGCACGAGCTGCGAGCCGGCGATCGCGCGGCCACCAGCCTCGAGGTGGCGGCGAGGGCGCTGGGTCTACCCGTCCACCCGATGGCCACGGTCTACGGTCTGCCGCTCGTCGGCAGCCACGTCGGCGCCGATGCCGCCGCCTGCCTGCTCGCCACCGGCCTGGCCGAGGGCGATGGGGTCTCGGTGTGCATGGACATCGGCACCAACACCGAGGTCGTCGTCGGCAATCGGCAGCGCGTCCTCGCCGCCTCCTGTCCGGCGGGTCCCGCCTTCGAGGGCGGCGGCGTCTCGTGCGGCGTTCCCGGCCTCGAAGGAGCCATCGAGCGTATCCGTCTGCACTCGGATGGTGGCGTCGAGATCGGCGTCATCGGCGACCGGCCGCCGATCGGCATCTGCGGCTCGGGACTCGTCGACCTCCTGAGCGAGCTGCTGCGCGTCGGCCGCATGAACGCCCAGGGGCGCTTGGTCGACGATGACGACGACGGGCGCTTCACGGTCGACGCCGCGCACGGCATCTTCGTCACCGAGCACGACGTCAACGCGCTCGCCCAGGCCAAGGGTGCCAACGCCGCCGGGGTGCGGATCGTCACCGATCGCTACGGTGTCGAGCTGGCGAACATCGAGCGCTTCTACCTCGCCGGCGGCTTCGGGCACCACCTCGACGCGGACGCCGCGCGGCACATCGGTCTCATTCCCGATCTGCCAGCCGAGCGTATCGTGCAAGTCGGCAACGCCAGTTTGGCGGGCGCCGCCCGGGTGCTGCGCTCGCACAGGGCTCGCCGGGACTTGGAAGAGCTGGTGAGCCGGGTCGAGCACGTCGCCCTCGAGAGTTCTCCCCGTTTCTTCGACTACTTCGTCGATGGCTGCCAGTTCGAGTCCTTCGGCGCGAGCGAGCCCGCGTGATCGAGGCTGAGCAGCTGCCGGTACCCGCCGACCTCGGGGAGCGAATCGCAGAGGCCGACTACGCCCGCCTGCTCGGCTATCCCGAGGCCCGACTACCGGCGGGCAGGGTACGCGACCTCGCAGAGCACAGCCGGACCTGGTACCAGAACGACGGGCGCCCCTGGGCCTTCGTCCGCCATCTCGGCCCCGTGATCATTCACGGCGAACGCATCCAGCTCGCGGACGACGCCGAGCTGGTCAGCTCCGTGCTCGCCCGACGCCTCGCTGGCGCCCGCGCCACGGAAATCGTGGCGGCCGCCGTCAGCGCCGGCCCCGAGGTGGATGCAGCCAGCGCAACGCTCTGGGAGCAGGATCGACCGGACGCGGCCTACTTCCTCGATCGGTTCGGGGCCGCGGCCGCCGAGCATCTGGCCGCATGGACCGGCCGGCAGTTGCGCGCCGCCGCCGAGCGGGGCGGACTGGCTGCCCTCCCCGGCTACAGCCCGGGTCACGAGGGCTGGCCTCTCGAGCAGCAGGTCACCGTCGCGCACTGCCTGACCGCCGGCCGCGGCGGGATTCTTCCCGGACGTTTCGAGGTCCTCGACTCCGGCATGATCCGGCCGAAGAACTCACTGATCGCCGTCTTCGGCCTCACCGAGCACCAGGAGATCGCCGCCGAAGCTTGGAAGCGCCACAAGTGCAGCTGGTGCTCGCTGGCCGGTTGTGCCTTCCGGCAAGCCCCGTCCTCGCCAGCCTGATGCCCTATCTGGAGTCCTTTCGGACCGCCGGGAGCTCGTCCCCCCTCCGAGACGGATAAGATCCGATTCTGCTCTCGAGAGAATGCTCAAAGTGACCGCACGACCGCTCGTCGAAGCTCTCTCCCAGCGCCCACTGCTCTCTGATGGCGCCATGGGCACCCAGCTCCAGCTTGCCGGCCTCGAGCCCGGTGGCTGCGGCGAGGCGTGGAATCTCGATCGGCCGGACGAGGTGCTCGCCATCCATCGCGCCTACGTCGAGGCGGGCTCGGACTGCGTGATCACGAACACCTTCGGCGGCAGCCGCATCATGCTGGAGCGGCACGGCGAGGGCGAGCGCACGGTCGCGATCAACCAGGCCGGTGTCCGGATTGCTCGCCGTGCCTTCGGCGACCGGCGGGGCTTCGTGTTCGGCGACATCGGTCCGTTCGGGGGCTTGCTCGAGCCCTACGGTGAGATGTCCGCCGACCGGGTCGCCGAAGCGTTCGCCGAGCAAGCCGAAGCCCTGGTCTCCGCCGACGTCGATGCCATCATCATCGAGACCCAGACCGCGATCGAAGAGCTCGGACTCGCCATCCGGGCGGCCAAGGCCGCCGGCGCACCCTGCATCATCGCCTCGATGGCCTTCGACGTCATGCGCGACGGCGTCGAGGTCCGCACGATGATGGGCGTGAGCCCCGAACAGGCGGCCGAGCTCATGGTCGAACGCGGCGTCGATCTGCTGGCGTTGAACTGCGGGACCGGGATCGACATGCTGAAGGCCGCGGATACGGTTCGGCGCTACCGTAGCGTCTCGGAGCTGCCGATCATGGCCCAGCCCAATGCCGGACAGCCCGAGCTCGAGAACCTACAGGTGGTCTACAAGCAGCCGCCGGAGGAGATGGCAGCGGCCCTCGAGGCCGTGGTGGCGGCTGGGGCGCGGATCGTCGGAGGGTGCTGTGGCAGCACGCCGGCCCACATTCGCCGCTTTCGCGAGGTCCTCGACGTTCTCTGTGAACGGGAAGCGGGCGCCCGGTGAGAGTTCGCGTCGGTGAGGTGCCGGCCGAGGCGGCGAACTGCTTGCCCGCGGTAGAGCCCGACGCTTCCGACATCGGCGTCAATTACGCCGACGCCGTCCTCAAGATCTTCAAGCAGACACTGCCGGACGGCCGCCGGCTCAGCTGCAGGCGTCGCGGCCTCAAGCTCACCTTGAAGGTCGGCGACCGCCAGGGCGAGGGGCTCATGAGGCGACTCGATCACGGACCCGACACGGAGAACATCCTCCACCAGGCTCTGCACGAAGCGGCCGCCGAAGCGGGTGCCGAGCTCTCGATCGACGACGGCGTCCTCTCGCTCGAAGTCGACTAACCCAAGACCAGGAGCTGCCAATGCAGCTCCGAGGAGCAACATGAGATTCCGAGCCCTGATCATGATCACGTTGTGGCTGGTCCTGCCCGGACTCGCGACCGCTGGAGAGACGGCGAGCGACGAGAGCCAGGACGGCGAGCCGCGGCTGCTGACCGTCGACGACTACTTTCGAATCGGTGAAGTTGCCGACCCCCGGGTGTCGCCGGATGGACAGTGGATCGCCTACACCGTCACCACTCACGATCTCGAGAAAGACGAGAGCTCGACCCGAGTCTGGATGGTGCCGTCCGCAGGGGGCGACGCGATTCCACTGACCTCTGCCGACCAATCCTCCTCCCGCCCGCGCTGGAGCCCGGACGGCAACTACCTGGCGTTCCTTTCGGAGCGAGACGAGGGCAAGGAGCAGGTTTGGACCCTCTTTCGCCAGGGAGGAGAAGCGGTGCAGCGGACCGACACCGCCCAAGACGTGAAGTCCTACGAGTGGTCGCCGGACAGCGAGAAGCTGGTGCTCGTGCTGCGGGATCCGAAGCCCGAGGAGCTCGAGGCCAAGGAGAAGGGCGACGACTACAAGAAGAAGAAGACGCCGCCGCCCTGGGTGGTGAACCGCCGGCAGTTCAAGACCGACTACGTCGGCTATCTCGACAGTCGCCGAACTCATCTCCATATTCTCGAGCTCGGCTCGAAGGCTTTGACCCAGGTCACCTCGGGGGACTTCGACGATTCGCGGCCCGTCTGGTCTCCCGACGGGACGCGCATCGCCTTTGTGAGCAATAGGACGGAGGATCCCGACAGCAACTACAACACCGACATCTGGGTGGTGGCCGCTGACGGCGAAGCGGTCGACCGAGAGCTCACCCGCGTGACGACCAACCCGGGACCCGACTCGTCGCCGGTCTGGAGCCCAGACGGCACGCTGATCGCCCACACTTCGGTCACCGACGTATCGGCGATGCTCTACGCGACGCCTCATCTGGCGGTGTCGCCCGGCGGCGGCGGCGAGTTGCGCATCCTCACCTCGGCCCTCGACCGGGTGGTTCGAGAGCCTCGATTCTCTGCCGACGGTGAATCCCTCTACTTCATGATGGAGGATCACGGCGAGCAGCCCCTGGCTCGCATTCCGGTCGGGGGCGGCGAAATGGAGCGCCTGGTCGGTGGGCGCCAGGTGGTGACCGCCTTCGAGGTCGGTCCCGGCGGCTCGGTCGTCGCCCTCGTCAGCGAGCCGAAGCTGCCGCCGGAGGTGTTCCTCTACGCCGACGGAATCCTCGAGCAGCGCTCCTTCACCAACCGGGATCTCCTGGCCGAGTTGCGGCTGGGCGACGTCGAGCCGTCACGGTTTCGCAGCCGGGACGGGACCGAGATCGGAGGTTTCGTGATCAAGCCGCCGGGGTTCGTCGCCGGCGACCGCTACCCGACGATCCTCGACATCCACGGCGGACCGCAGAGCCAATACGACTCCGGCTTCCACTTCGAGGCGCAGATCTACGCCGCCAATGGATATCTGGTCGTCCACCCCAATCCTAGGGGCTCGACCGGTTACGGTCAGGCGTTCTGCCTCGCCATCTGGCAAGCGTGGGGCGAGTCCGACTACGAGGACGTGATGGCGGCCGTGGACGACGCGATCGAGCGCGGCTGGGCCGACCCCGAGCGACTCGGCGTCACCGGCTGGTCCTACGGCGGCATGCTCACCAACCACGTCATCACCAAGACCGATCGCTTCAAGGCGGCGGCCACCGGCGCCAGTGCCACGCTCTACGTCGTCAACTACGGTCACGACATGTACCAGCGCTGGTGGGAGCAGGAGCTCGGCCTGCCGTGGAAGCCCGAAGCCCGTGATCTGTGGGAAAAGCTCTCTCCGTTCAATCGGGTCGAACAGGTGGTCACCCCGACCCTGATCCTCGGCGGCGAGAAGGACTGGAACGTCCCGGTCATCAATTCCGAACAGCTCTACCTGGCCCTGCGCCGCCTCGGCGTCGAGACCGAGCTGATCGTCTATCCGGGCGAGTACCACGGCATCGACACTCCGTCGCACACCAAGGATCTCTACCAGCGCTATCTCGATTGGTTCGGCAAGCACCTCGACGAATAGGAGCGCGGTCAGCGTTGCTCGGTTGCCAGCCGTCGAACGGCCCGGGCAGCCTGTTCGCGCGCCTGGGCGAACTCACTCCCGGCCAGGGTGAGGCAGCGTTCGTAGGTCGTCAGCGCCTCCCGCTCTCGGCCCATTCGCTCGAGCTGTACCGCCAGGTTGAGAACGCCGCGAATCTCGTCCGGGGCGGCCTCGACCGCCTGCTCGAAGGCCTCTAGAGCAGCGTCGTTGCGGCCGGCCTGCGCGAGGGTCCGGCCGAGGGCGTTCCAGGCAAAGACGTAGTTCGGGTTGATCGTCAGCGCCTCGCGTAACTGGGCCACGGCGTCCCCGAGCCGACCGGTCACGCGGTAGAGCTCGCCCAGATGGTAGTGCGCCTTGACGCTGGAGGGATCGAGAGCGAGCGCTTTGGTCAGCGCCTCCTCGGCCGGCTCGTGGGCCTCGCGACGGGAGTACGTCACGCCGAGATCGACCTGCATCGACGCCGTCTCGATGCCACGAGCCGACGCCTGGGCGTACAGGCGCTCGACGGACTCCCACCGCTCGAGGCGCATATAGGTCGCTCCCAAGTACTCGTAGACAATGGGAATCTCCCGTTCGGTTCTCAAGACGGATTCCAGGCTCCGCGCCGCGCTCGGGTAGTCACCTCGGCCGTAGAGGGCCATCGCCTGCTGCAGTTGCTCCCAGACCTCGATCTTCTCCTTGGGATCGGCCGCGGAGGCGGAGCTCGGATCGCTGTCGCCGCCGGGGCGCGACAGGTATCCAAGACTCCGCAGCTTGGCTACCGCCGCCGAGTCTGCAGCCGGCGGCTCGTCCTCCTGCCTCACCGCGGCGCGAGTGTCGATGGCTTGCCTCAGCTGCCGCGTCAGGTCGCGCGCCACCTCGAGCTCGGCGCCGAACCGATTGTCGGTCTCGCCGGGGTCGAGGGTCAGGTCGTAGAGCTCGGGCTCGGGCGCCAGGATCAGGCGAAAGCGATCTCGCTCGAGTGCAAACAACGGGCTCCAGCCGAGATGGCTCTGCGCGTAGAGCGACTCGCTCACCGCCGAGATCTCGTCCGACGATTGCCCGCCCTGGTCATCCCGTCGCTCGATGCGTGAACGCAAGCTGACCCCCTCGCCGAAGTCGACATCGGCTCCCAGGTAGTCGAGAAGCGTCGGCGCCAAGTCGATGCTTCGCACCAGGTCCGGCACCCGCGCAGCCGGGACGAGGCCGGGGGAGTACAGGAGCATCGGCACGTGCAGTGTGGAGTTGTAGATCAGCAGCGCGTGGGTCGTTTCCCCGTGCTCTCCGAGACCTTCGCCATGGTCACCGATGACCGCGATCAAGGTGTCTTCGAGCAGCCCTCGCGACTCTAAGGCGCCCAGAGCGCGACCGATCAGCTCGTCGGTGTAGGCGATCTCCCCGGCGTACGGGTGCCCCTGATAGCGGCTGCGGTAAGGCTCGGGAGGGGCGTACGGGGCATGGGGATCATAGAGGTGGAGCCAGGCGAAGACCGGGTCACGACCGCCGTGTGCCTCCAGCCAGTCCTCGAACGCCGCCACGACCGCTCCGCCGTCACGCTCGGCCTCGACGCTCTCGAGCTCGGCGACCTCGCTCGAGACGCGGTCGTCATAGAGGCCGAAGCCCTGGCCCAATCCGAAGCGCCGGTCGAGAACGAAGCTGGCGACGAACGCGGCGCTCGCGTAGCCCCGGTCCGCCAGCACCTCGGCCAGAGTCACGCTCTCGGCGGTGAGAGCACCCGCTGCGTTGTCGCGCAAGCCATGTGTGTGGGGGTAGTTGCCGGTCAGGATCGAGGCGTGCGATGGGAGGGTGAGCGGTACCGAGGCGCGAGCGCGGGTAAAGTTGGCTCCGCCGGCGGCGAGGCGGTCGAGGTTGGGCGTGACGTTCTGGGACGCACCGTTGGCGCCTAAGTAATCGCCGCGAAAAGTATCAACGGTGATCAACAGGAGGTTGGGCGACGTCTCCGCGGCAGACCCGATCGTCGTCGCCGAACCGATGGCGATCGAGAGCGCGACGATTCGGACCTTCGAAAATTCGATCATCGGAAGAGATTCCAAGGAGGAGAGCCTCCGGCACCGGCCGCATCCGACCGCGCCAGCGTAGAATCATTCGATCACAGATCGGCGCTCCGCTATCGCGCTGTCGCCGCTTCATCGATGTCGTTTTCGTCGCCGAGAGCCTACCGATTGCACCGCAGCGCGCCAGGCGCGGTGGTTGTCGCTGCCTGCCTGACCGCCATGCCGCTGGTCGCAGACGGCCCCTGGGCTCCCGACCGGCCGGAACCCGGTTCGGTCGAGGCCATCGCCCGCTTTACGACCGATCCGCGATTCGTCAATCCGTGGGTGGCGTATCTACCCGAGGCCGACGACGTGCCCTCGCCGGCCGACTACCTGGGGCGCGTCGCCGGCGCCGCCGGCGAGTTGACCCGGACGGAGCAGATCTATGGCTACCTGCGCGCTCTGGCGGACGCTTCGCCACGGGTTCAGGTGGAGGAGATCGGCCGCAGCGAAGAGGGACGGGCGATCCTGCTGGTGGCGGTGGCCGACGATGCGGGTATCGGCGCCTTGCCGGAGCTCAAGGCGGCGACCGCGGCACTCGCCGACCCGAGAACCACTTCCCCAACGAAGGCCGAGGAGATCCTTGCTGGGGCGCGGCCGATCTACTACATCAACGCCGGTCTCCACGCCGACGAGACGGGGAGCAGCGAAACGTGCCTGGAGCTCGCTTACCGGCTCGCGGTGTCCGAGCTGCCGATGATCCGGCAGATCCGCGAGCGGGTCGTGGTGCTGATCAACCCGGTGTCCAATCCCGACGGCCGGGACAAGATGGCCGACTGGTTCTACCGCTATCTCAGGGGCCAGAGCGACTACGGCGCGCTCCCGAGGCAGTCGCCGCCCTACTGGGGACGCTACGTCTTCGTCGACGCCAACCGCGACGCTCACCAGCTGACTCAGCGGGCGACCCAGGCGGTCAGCCGCATGTTCTTCGACTATCACCCGACGGTGATCCACGATTTGCACGAGGCGATCCCCCTACTCCAGACCTGGAACGGCACCGGTCCGTACAACCCCAACCTCGACCCGATCGTCACCACCGAGTTTCTGGAGATGAGCCTCCACGAGATGACGGCGATGACCGGTCTCGGCATGCCCGGGGTGTGGACCTGGGACTTCGGCGAGGGCTACGGGCATCACTATCTGGACTCGATCGCCATGAACCACAACGCCATCGGTCGTGGCTACGAAACCTACGGCAACGCCACCGCCGAGACCGTCGAACGGGAGCTCGAGTCATACGCGACCACCCGCCGCTGGTTCCGCCCGTGGCCGGCCGAGGGTCCGCTCGAGTGGTCGCTGCGCGACAACGTCAACTACACCCAGACCGGCCTGCTCGCCATCCTCGACCATACGGCCAAATACGCGCCCGACTTCCTCCGCAACTTCTACCGCAAGGGCTACAACTCCTGGCAGCACGGCGTCGCCGGAGACCCCTTCGCCTTCGTGATCCCGGCCGATCAGCCCGATCGCCGGCGCGTCGCCCAAATGATCGACCTGCTGCGGCGGCAGGGGATCGAGGTCTCGCGCTCGACGGATGCGACCGCCGTCGACGAAGGCGTCTTCCCCCGCGGCAGCTTCGTGGTCCGCCTCGATCAGCCGTACCGCAACTACGCCGTCGACCTGCTGCTGCCGCAAGAGTTCCCCGCCGACGCCGAGCATCAGCCCTACGATGACGTGTCGTGGGCACTGCCGGTGCACTACGGGGTCGAGGCCGTGCGGGTCGACGACCGGAGGATCGTTGGCGCCCCCCTGGAACCGTTGACCGACGACCTCGAGGTCGAGGGCTCCGTCGACGGCAACGGTCCCGTGTTTCTCCTGCGCGACACCGGCCAGGAGGCTCTATTGGCGGCTCGCTACCGCCTAAAGGACTTCCCGGTGAGGGTGGCAGACGAGGCGTTCCACTCCGGGCTCGAGCATTATCCGCCCGGCTCGTGGATGTTGCCGCCTGGTGCCGGACTGGCTGGAGCCGTACGCGAGGTCGCGGCGGAGCTCGCGCTGGACTTCGCCAGCGCAACTTCGATTCCCGACGTACCGCACCATGAGGCCCCTCTCGCCCGCATCGGCGTCTGGGTACCGTGGGCGGACACCGACTCCATCGGCTGGCTGCGCTATGCCCTCGACCGGCGGGCGGTCCCCTACACCTATCTGCGTGACGAAGAGATCCGGGCTGGCGACCTGCGACAGCTCGTCGACGTCATCGTCTACGGCAACGTCGACCTCGACCTGCAGGGGCAGATCCACGGCCTCGAGCCAACGAGCGGCCCAATGGCGTTCTCCGCCACGCCCGAGTTCCCCAGCCACGGGGTACCGGCCGCCTCCGACGACATCACCGGCGGCATCGGCTGGCTCGGTCTGGCCAACCTCGAGAGCTTCGTTACGGCAGGCGGCGTCCTGATGACGTTGGGCAACGGCTCCACCCTCGCCCTCGACGGAGGACTGGTGCGCTTCGTGCGGCGCTCTTCCGCCACCGACATCCGCACCCCCGGCGTCGAGCTGAGAGCCCGCTTCCGCCAACCGAGCCACCCGTTGGCCTACGGTTACGGACAGGCGACGTCGGTCTTTCGCGGCAACTACCCGGCCTACGAGGTCCCGCGCCGCTGGCTGCGCATGGCCTACTGCACGTCCTGCCTCGACGGCCCACTCGACACCCGGGGGGTCGTTCTCGAGTGGGGCGCCCTGGGCGCGGAGTCGATGGTGGTCAGCGGCGGTGCGGAGAACGAGGACGCCCTCGCCGGGCGGCCGGCGATCCTCGCCGTGCCCAGTGGCGCCGGGACCTTCGTGGTCTACAACTTCAATCCCATGCACCGGGATCTCAACCGCTCCGACTACCGCTTGCTGTGGAACGGGATCCTCAACTGGCAGGATCTGCGACCCGCCGACTTCGACCTCTCGAGCGACGCCAGGGAGTAGCCTTCACGCTCCACCTTGCTGCTCGGCCTCGATGCGGCGACCGGTCTCCGCGGCCTGCGCCGCCTGCCGGGACTCTCCGGTCCGGTTGAGAATGTCGGCCAGCACGTAGTAGCCGAGTGGACCGGTCCGGTGCTCCGGGTCCCTCACCAGACCCTCGCGCACCAGTTTCTCGGCTCGGGTCAGCTCTTCGCCCCGGTCCATCAGCAGTTTCGCCAGGTAGAAATAGCCCACCACGAAGTCGGGGTTGGCGGCGATCGCCGCTTCCCACGACCGTTGCTGCTTCGCGGTCTCGCCGCGACGGCCGTAGAGGCGACCGACGTTGAACAGCGCCTGGAAGTGGCGCGGCGCCCGCTCGACGACGCCTTCGTAGAGCGCAACGGCTTCGTCGGTCCGCCCCTGCTCGACGTAGAGCACCGCCAGATTGAAACGCCCGACGACGAGATCCTCATTGACGGCCAGGGCCCGCTCGAAGAGCCGCACCGCGGCGAGGCTGTCACCGTCGAGGGCTCTCAGCTCGCCGAGCTGGTTGAAGAGCAGGGCGGCGGGCTTCTCTTGCTCGAGGGCCGTCTCGAGCACGGCAATCGCCTCGCTGCGTCGGTCCTCCCGGTTCAGCAGATCGGCGGCGGCCACGGCAGCCTTGCTGTCGCCGGGGTGGAGCTGAAGGAGCCGCTTGAAACCGAGCAGTGCCTCCTCCTCTCGGCCCATCCTGCGATAGGCGTTCGCCAGTCCGTAGAGCGATGCCAGATGGTCGTCCTTCACCTCCAGGGCTGCCGCGAAGTGATCCCCCGCCTCACCGAATCGCTCCTTCTGCATGGCGATGGTGCCGAGCATCTGGTGCGCGTCGACCATCGAAGAGTCCTCGGCCAGCGCCTGCTCCAGGAGCACGCCGGCGGCGTCGACCTCTCCCTTCCCCAGGCTGCTCTGAGCCGACATGACCAGCTGGTGGAGATCGATGCGCTCCTTGGGGTCCGCCCGCTCGCGAGCTCCCTCGTCCTCGATCGAGACCCCACCACGGCCCGCCAGATAGCCCAGCGCCTCGAGCTGTTGCAGCGTCTCCTCGTCCATGTCGACGGGTCGGCTCGGCGACCGGTCGCCGGCCTCGATGGCGCTCACCAGTGCCTGGAGCCGCTCTCGCAGGCCGCTGGACACCTGACGCTGCTGGCGCAGCACATTGGTCTCTTCGAGCGGATCCGCAGTCAGGTCGTAAAGCTCGGGCTGCGGAGCGTCGATGAACTTGTAGCGGCTCGTCCGGATGCTGCGCAGGGGCGCCCAGCCGTAGTGAAGCAGCGGATACATCGACTCGCTGTAGACCGCGCGCTCGCGGCCGCCAGCCTCGTCCCCAGCCTCCAGCAACGGCAGCAACGATCGCCCCTGGGCGTGCTCGGGCACCGGCTGGCCCACGGCTTCCAGAATGGTCGGCAGCAGATCGACGTGGCTCACCGGCTCTGCGATCACCGTGCCCGCCAGGTCGGGAAAGGGAGGCCGCACGATGAGCGGCACCCGCACGGTGCTGTCGTAGACAAAGAACCCGTGGAACCCCTCCCGATGCTGCCCCAGCCCCTCGCCGTGGTCGCCGGTCAGAATGAGCAGCGAGCTGTCGAGGAGCCCGCGCTGCTCCAGCGCCTCGCGGAAACGGCCGACGAGAGCGTCGGCGTAGGCCACCTCGCCGTCGTAGGGGCGGCCGGCGTAGCGGCCGAGATAGGGCTCGGGCGGCGTGTACGGATCGTGAGGCTCGAACAGGTGAAGCCAGAGGAAGAGCGGACGCTGCGGCTGGCCGCCGAGCCAGCTGACGGCCGCGTCGATCGTCTCGGCGCCGTCGCGCTGCACCGAGCCGAGATTGGTCGAGCCGCTCTCCTGCGGGTCGAAATCGTCGAAATAGGTGGAGAAGCCCCGCCCGATACCCCAGCGCGAGTCGAGGACGAAAGCGCTGACGAATCCGCCCGTCGTCCAGCCTCCCGCGGCCAGTCTCTCGGCGAGGGTCGGTAGGCTGTCGTCGAGGGTGTATCCGACGTTCTCCCGCACTCCATGGTGGGGCGGGTAGGTTCCGGTCATCAGCGTGCTATGGGCGGGGAGGGTGAACGGCACGGCGCTCGCCGCGTTGTCGAAGCGGACACCTTCGGCGGCGAGCGCATCCATGTTGGGCGTGGCCACCCGCCGCGAGCCGTAGCTGCCCAGCCGGTCGGCGCGCAGCGTGTCGACGGTGATCAGGACGACGTTGAGCGGCGCAGCTGCTCCACGCCATCGCTCGAGCGCAGTCGGCCGCCCCGGCTCGGACGTGCGCCAAAGCAGCGCAAGAGCGACTATCAGTGCCGCACCCAGCACGCCCGACGCTAGAACGAGCCATCTGACGTGGTGGTTTCGTCGGGTCATGAGACCGCTTCGCCTCGATCCGGGCCAGAGCCCGCTCACCCTGAGAATCCAGAGATGCCGCACCGAATCTCGGCTATCATACGATTGCAATTCACCCGATGCTCAGTGACTGGAGGTTCTCATTCAGTCCGGGTCACGTTATTCAGTTCCGTCCGATCAGCGGAGGCAGGGCTGTCGCGTACGGCCTGCCCGGTTGGATGGCCCAGCGCCGCCCTTGTGGGTGGTGATGGTCTGCCTGAGAAGGTATTGGTGCGCCCAGCGCATGGCGTCAACCTATGCTTGGCCATTGGATCAGTCCAGGCGACCCTCGAGGGCGGCGCGCGCGTGCCGTCTCTTCGGCACATGATCGATCTCAAAGGGGAAAAGACCATGACTAGAGACTGCATCAGAGTTCTAGCGGTTGTCGCTCTTCTCGTCGCGGTGGGCATCGCTGCCACTGCACAGACGACCACCGGTCGGATCCGTGGCACGGTCAAGGTCGCTGAGGGCGCTGCACTGACGGGCGTCACGGTGTCCTTGACCGGCGGCAAGATACCGGCCGACGGACAGATCGCAATCACCGGCGACACCGGCGCCTATCGTTTCGCGGCGCTGCCGCCCGGCACCTACAAGGTCAGGGCCGAGATGGACGGATTCCGCACTGAGACCCTCCCCGACCTCCGGGTCGGCCTCAGTGCCACCGTGACGGCGGACTTCTTGTTGCACACTACATTCTCGGACGTCGTCACGATCTCCAGCGAGTCGCCGCTGGTCGACATGTCGAGCTCGAGCGCGGCGGCCACTTTCACCTACGAGTTCATCGAGGATCTGCCGACCAATCGCAACTTCTACGACATGATGGCAGTGGCTCCCGGTGTCTCGGCCGGTGCCGAGGACTCCGATCGTGTGGTCGCTTTCGGGTCCAATGTCCAGTCCAACGCCTGGTACACCGACGGCATCGAGGTGACCGGCCCGGAGACCGGTACCTCCTGGGTTTCGCTCAATCCCGACATGATCGAGGAGATCCAGGTGATGGGCATCGGCGCCCCGGCCGAGTTCGGCAACATGCTCGGCGCTGCCCTCAACGTGGTGACGAAGTCCGGCACCAACGACTTCAAGGCCGCGGTCAACGCCTACTACATCGACGACTCGTGGGTGGATTCCAATCTCGCCTTCACCGAGTCGGAGTTCTCCGAGTACGACCAGGGTACCTTCTGGGACGCCACCGCCACCCTCGGCGGACCGATCCGGACGGACAAGCTGTGGTACTTCCTCGGCTACGAATACTGGCGCGACGCTCACTCCTTTCCCGGTAGCGATCCATCATTGACTCCGGTCCAGTACCAGGACCGCTACGATGCCAAGTTCTCGACACGCTTCAACGATCAGAACTCGCTCGACCTCAAGGTGGGTTTCAACGACTGGGGCTTCCCCGCCCCGGCCAGCGAGTTCGTCTCGCCCGAGGCCTCCGCCGGTGAGATCGGCGACGACAGCGTGTGGGGCCTCAATTTCTCGTCGGTCTTGAGCGATCGCACCTTCATCGAAGCGCGTTATTCCGGGTGGGAGAGCAATGACGACAACCTGTCGCAGACCGGCAGCACCGAGCCGGCGTTCATCGACTTCAGCCCGCCGGGCGGTGGTCCGGCGGTCTACACGGGAGGCGTCTGGTATCCCTGGACCTACGACACCTCGACCGACCAGGTGAGCGTCAGCGTCTCGCACTTCGCCGACGACTTCCTGAAGGGTGATCACGACTTCAAGTTCGGGGTGCAAGCGAGCCAAGGCGACGCCGTCACGCTGCTCGGGGTGTCGGCCAGCGGAACCTACTACTACCACTACAACTACGAGTACGAATACTACGGCTACGACTACTCCTACGAGTACTGGGTCAGAGGCGAGCAGCTGCCCTACTTCTACGGCAACGAGCAGGATGCAACCAGCCTGTTCGTGGACGACTCCTGGGCGGTCAACGACCGCCTGACCCTCAACCTGGGCCTGCGCTACGATCACCAGAAGGGATCGATCCCGTCCTTTCCGCGCCTCGATCTCGAAGGCAACACGACCGGCGAGAACATCCCCGGGGTGCCTACAGTGTTCACCTGGGACTACCTGTCGCCTCGCATCGGTTTCGCCTACAACGTCGGTGAGAAGCGCGAAACGGTCGTCCGCGGCTCGTTCGGCGTCTACTACGACGGCAATGTCGGCGGCAACTGGAACTCACCGGCGCCGTTCCCACCGACACTGAACGCCCTCGCCTCGTTCGATGGCCCAGACGGTCCGTTCGACACCTTCTGGTTCGACTTCAACGCCGGGGCCAACAATGTCGACCCCGATCTGGAGGCCCCGCGGACTCTCCAGTACTCCCTCGGATTCGAGAAGCAGTTCAAGCAGCACTACTCGTTCGGGGTCATGGGCGTTTACAAGGAGACCACCAACCAGATCGGCTGGGAGTTCCTCGACGACGGCGTCTACGAGGAGATCCAGTTCACCGATCCTTTCAACGGCAGGGAGTACACGCTGCTCGACCCGATCGAGTTCCCGACCTTCAGAAAGGGCAACCGGCCCGGCTTCACCGCGGCCGGCTTCCTCGACGACTATTGGGGCGAGTACCAAGGAGTGGTCCTCACTCTCAACCGGCGTTTCGCCGGCCGTTGGGGAATGCAGGGCTCCTACACCTACTCCGAGTCGACCGGGCTGAATCCTCGCGCTCTGTCGCAGTGGCAGAACAACCCGCTCTACGGCTCGAAGCAAGGCTCCCATCCCAACCAGTATTTCAACATCGACGGCGCCAAGCAGAGCGGCGACCGCCCGCATGCCTTGCGTCTGCAAGCGAACTGGGAGCTGCCCCATGACTTCCACGCCAACACCTCGATCAACCTCCAGAGCGGCAGGCCTTACTTCCGGCAGATCCGGGCCCCCTACAGCACCGTCGCCAGCAATCAGAACTACTTCATCGCGGAGGCGTTCCGGCATCCCGACCAGAACCTGGTCGATGTCAGCGTCGGCAAGCGCTTCAAGCTCGCCGACCGCACCCAGCTCAACCTCGATCTGCAGTTCTTCAACCTGCTCAACGACGATGCCACCGACTTCTTCGACGACGTGCGGCTAGGCGAGGGCGAGACGTTCAGGCCCAACACCTGGCTCAAGCCGCGGCGCCTGATGGTGCGAGTGGGCATCAAGTACTGACGGCTCCGTCTCAGGGGGGGAGCTCCGCGGGCGGCGAGGTGACTCGCCGCCCGTTCTTCTGTCCGGCTTCTATCCGCCGAGCTCCTACTCCGGCGACAGGAGCTCCAGTCGTTGTAGGTAGAGCTCCGCCTGCTCCGGACGGCCACCCCGCAGCGACGCCTCGATCAGCCCTTCGATCGCCCGACGATAGTAGGGCGCTTTCGACAGGATTCCCTCGAACCACGACCTCGCGGCACGATAGTCCTCGATCTGAAGAAGGAGGCGACCGGCGGCCAGATAGTCCTCCGTGGTGGCGGTGCCGACGGCCGCGAGCTCGCTGTAGATCTCGACCGCCTGCCGCGCTCTGCCGGCGGCTGCCTCCTCTTCCGCCTCCAGTCGCCGCCTGAAGGCCTGGTTGTGAGCGAGCCAGCGCTCGTCCTCCTCCGCCTTGAGCCGCCGGAAGTTGGACATCGCCGCTTCACTCCGCTCGCCGTCGCCGCGGCGGGAGTAGATCTGCCCCAGGTTGTACTGGGTCTGGACATCCTCGGGGTCGAGCGTGGAGAGCCGGCCGAAGTAGGTCTCGGCGGCTGCCAGGTCGTCGACTCGCAGCGCCATCACGCCCAGGTTGTAGAGAGCGCGACGGCTCTCCGGGTTGGTCTTCAGGTAGGTCTCGAGGTGGTCCTGCAGCTCACTGCCCTCCGTCGCCGTCATCGAAGACAGTGCAACCGGCGGTATCCGCTCGGCCGCGGAGGGGTCCAACTCGAGTGCTCGCCGGTAGGCCGCGGTCGCCTCGCCCATCTGCATGCGCTCGAAGTGGACTCGGCCGAGAGTCAGGTAGACCTCGGCACTCTCCTCGCCGAGAGCGATCGCTTCTCTGCTCGCGGCGACCGCCGCGTCCGCCTCGCCCGCGTCTGCCAGGATTCTCGCCAGCAGGCCGTGCAGCGAGCCATCGAGCGGCGAGGTCTCGAGAGCCCTTCGCGCCCAGAGCTCGGCCGGCTCGAGGGCGGACATCGCGAGCGCGAGTCGCGCCGCGCCGGCCTCCCACGCGGGCAGCCGAGGCAGCCAGGCCAACAGGCGGCGGTAGCCTGCGAGCGCCTCCCAGTAGTCCCCTCGCCGTTCTGCCGCTCCAATCACCAACAGCTGGGCCGGGACGTGGTGGGGGCGAGCTGCGAGGATCTCCAAGGCGACACCTTCCGCTCCTTCGGTGTCGCCCGCCCGCATCGACGCCTGGGCGGCGGCGATTCTGGCCGGCAGGCGAGACTCGTGGGCGGGATAGGGGACGGATTCCAGGCCGCCGAGGCGCCGCATGACGAGCCACGGAGTCGGATCCTGATCGTCCATCTCGAGGGCAATCCGCAGCGGATGCTCGCACCCTTGCGGAGCGCCGAGGCGGCACTGATGAAGGCCCAAGGCCAGATAGCCGGCCGCCAGGTGCGGGTTCTCCCCTACGAGCACGCGAAGCGCCACCAGATCTTCGGGCCGGCCCGCGGCTGCGAGGTAGAGCATTCGCGACGCCAGCTGCAAGTCGCCTTCGGAGGCAGGCGAATCTGAGATCAGCGCGGCGAGCAAGGCCCTTCCTTCCTCGATGTCTCTTCCCCCCAACAGGATCTCCGCCAGCAACAACTGCGCCGCCGCGGGCGCATCGTCGAAGGAGATCGCTCGCCGCAGGTCCGCCTCCGCCGAATCGACCCGGCCCAGTCGGAGCTCGGCCCTCGCCTTGCCCAGCAGGGCCGGAACGAACCGAGGCGCTCGGGCCAAGGACTCGACAAAGAAGTCCACGGCCGCCTGCGGACGTCCGCTCAGCAGCTGAGCCCGTCCGAGAAGATGCCACGCCAGGTAGGGGCGCGCGGTTCCTGCCGCCAGCGCATCTCGTAGCACCGATTCCGCCTCTCCCAGCTCGCCAGACTCGATCAGCGTGACGGCGGCGGCCAGGGGCCGCGAGGCCGGGTCGTCGACTGGCTGCGCCGGTACCTGGTGGAGGACGGCTAGCGCGAGGACGAGACCGATAATCTGCTGACGGAGCACCTTCTCAGTGGCCCTCCGGTCGGACTACGTAAAAGCGGTCCGCCGGAAGCCCCTCGAAGACGACCCGACGCACCGCCGGCCAGCGGATCAGTGCCTCATCGATGAAAGACGAATGGCCGATACCGAAATGAACGCGGGGGTCGTCTTCCGACGCGTAGCCGCCGCCTGAAGTCACCTCCCGGATCTGGCGTTGACCGCCGGTCGCGAGCTCCGCCCTCACCCCGAGGGCCTGCCGCGCTCCCCTGGGGCTGGAGAGATCGAAGAGCGCCCAGTGCTGGTTGGATCGCGACACGTTCTCGAGCAGGCTCGGCCTCGCATCCTGATTGCTGACGACGACGTCGAGGTCGCCGTCGTTCTCGAGATCGACGGCGACGGCTCCCCGACTCGACTCGAGGATGGAGAACGCCTCCCCGGCCTCCGACGTGATCTCACGGAAGATCCCGCCGTCGTTGAGCAGGAGCTGATTGAGCTGACGATAGCTCTCGTTGAGGGACGGGTCGGCGTCGACTTGCGGGTAGATGTGACCGTTGGCGAAAAAGAGGTCCAGATCTCCGTCGCTGTCGGGGTCGAACAGCAAGGCCGCCCAGCCGAGCGGCGCGAAGCTCGCCATCGCCACCTGCGAGACGAAGGAGTCATCCGCGAAGAGCCCGCCGCCCAGGTTCCGATAGAGAGCGTAATGGTCGTGGGCGAAATTGGTCACCACCAGGTCGAGCCGGCCGTCGCCGTCGAAGTCGCCGAAGTCGACACCCATGCTTCCCTGCATTCTGCCGTCGGCGTTGTAGGCGCCGCCGGCGGACATTCCCACCTCGTCGAAGACACCGTCCCCACGGTTGCGATAGAGCCGGTTCGGGGTGCTGTCGTTGGCCAGGTACAGGTCGGTATCTCCGTCGTCGTCGTAGTCGAAGCTGGTGACTCCCATGGTGTAGCCCATTCCGCCGACCGTCAGACCGGAGACTTCGGTCGCCTCGCTGAAGGTGCCGTCGCCGTTGTTGCGGTAGTAGGTGTTGGCACCCTCCGGCAGACCGCGCGGACCGTCCATCACCGCCACTTTGCCGCGCCAGAGCCGGGTGCGGCGAGCCGCTTGGACCTCCTCCCAGCTCGCCTCGATGTAGTTGCCGACGAAGAGATCTTGATCGCCGTCTCCGTCAGCGTCGAAGAAGGTCGCGCCGATGCTCCACCGGGGATCCGCCACGCCCGCCTCGGCGCTGACTTCGGTGAAGGTGCCGTCGCCGTTGTTCCGGTACAGGATGTTCGGCCCTAACACCGTCAGGTAGATATCGGGCAGACCGTCGCCGTAGTAGTCGCCGATGCAGCCGCCCTGGCCATACACCCTGGCTACGACTCCCGCGCGGTCGGTCACTTCGTGGAAGGTGCCGTCACCGTTGTTGCGGTAGAGAGCGCTGTGCTCGGCTGGAGAGTCCGGCTCGCGAGGCAGGCGAAACGACGCGACGAAGTACAGGTCCTGGTATCCGTCGCCGTCGTAGTCGAGCGTCAAGACTCCGTTGCCGGTCGATTCCAGAATGTGCGGTTTCTCTTCACTGCCGGAGAAAGTAACGAGGTCGACCTGCGACGTCGCCGAGCGGTCAGCGAAGCGAGGGTCGACCTGCCCCGGAGAGCCTGCGGGGGGGCAGACCAGGATTCCGGCGATCAGAGCTCTGCGAGCCGAGACCATCGAACCGAATTGTACGCTCGACCTGCCGCTTCCGGTGGCGAGCGCAAGACCGTTCTGCGGTAGATTCCTCGAAGTGGACGGCCGTGCTCACGAAAGCAGAGGTCGGGTGCTCGATCGGATGAGATCCGGCGGGAGCCTGAGAACCGAGAATCGCTCCCCGACCCGGGCCCTCGTGCGGCCTCTGGTCCTCCTCTTCGCCGTGGGCTGTAGCGACGGCATGGACCGAGATCCGCGGGCACCGGCTGCCGCTGCCGAGAGGAGCGCACTCTCGGCGTCGACGCTGATTGCCGGCGCGACCGTCGTCGATGGCAGCGGCGAGCCCCGTTTCGAAGCCGACCTGCGCATCGAGGGTGATCGGATCGGCGCGATCGGCGACCTTCGGCCCCGAGAAGACGAGACGGTCGTCGAGGGTACGGGATTGATCCTGGCCCCCGGCTTCATCGATCCTCACAGCCACGCCGACTCGGCCATCTTCGAGCACCCGAGCGCCCGCGCGGCGATCAGTCAGGGCATCACGACGGCCGTCGTCGGTCAAGACGGCCAATCGGAGTACCCGTTGGCGGATTTCTACGCTCGCCTCGAGTCGGAGCCCGCAGCGGTCAACGTGGCCTCTTTCGCCGGCCATGGGACTCTGCGCCACGAAGTGATGGGCGATGATTTCAAGCGTCCGGCCACGAGCGAGCAGATCCTGCGCATGGGCGAGCTCCTGGCCGAGGAGATGGCGGCCGGGGCGATGGGACTGGCCAGCGGTCTCGAATACGACCCCGGGATCTACTCGACGACCGACGAGATGGTCGCGCTGGCGCGGGTGGCGGCCGCGCATGGTGGAGGCTACATCAGCCACATTCGCAGCGAGGACCGCGGTTTCTGGCAAGCGATCGACGAGATCCTGACCATCGGCCGCGAGGCCGAGCTGCCGGTGCACATCTCGCACCTCAAGCTGGCACTCCGGAGTCTCCACGGCGAAACCCGACGGCTGCTCGGGCAGCTGGACGAAGCCCGAGCCGCGGGCGTCGAGGTGACCGCGGACCTCTATCCCTACACCTACTGGCAGTCGAGCCTGACCGTGATGTTCCCCGATCGGAACTTCGAGGATCCTGCCGCCGCTCGGTTCGCCGTCGAGGAGCTGGCGGCGCCCGAGGAGATGCTGATTCCCGTGTTTGCGCCCGACCCGGCGCTGGAGGGCAAGACGCTGTCCGAGATCGCCGCCCTGCGAGGCGTCGATGCCGCGACGGCGCTGATCGAGCTGATCCGGGAGGCGGAAGCGCTGCGCCTGGAGCGGGAGGAGGTGGTCGAAGAGGAGGGCGCGGAAGACGAGGGGCAGTCGGACGAGATCGAGAGCGTCCTCGCGGTCAGCATGGACGAGGCCGATGTCGAGCGCCTGATGGCCTGGTCCCACATCAGCATCTGCACCGATGGTGAGCTCGTCGGGGCTCATCCGCGGGGTTTCGGCGCGTTCCCGCGCGTGCTGGGCCGCTACGTTCGCGACCGCCGGGTGCTGACCCTGGAGCAGGCCGTTCACCGCATGACGGCTCGCACGGCGGACAGTCTCGGCCTCCGCGATCGGGGCCGGATCACTGCGGGAGCCTTCGCCGACCTCGTTCTCTTCGATCCCGAGACCGTGCTCGATCGCGCCACGACCCAGGATCCCCATGCGTTGTCGGAGGGCATCGTCGCGGTTTGGATCAACGGCCGGCTGGTGTTTGACGAAGAGGGCCCGAGCGGCCGAAGACCGGGGAGGGTGCTGCGGCGCCCGAGCACGAAGTGACGGACTCGCCGGTGAGAGAGAGCGCCGTCGTTCTCACCAACGGACTGCTCGACACCGTATTCGCCAAGACGGCCCACGGCCTGGTGCGCGGCCCCAGTCGCTACCGAATCCTCGGCCTCGTCGATGCCGCCGCCGCCGGCCACGACGCCGGTGAGCTGCTGGACGGCAGGCGACGTGGGACTCCGGTGTTCGCGACCCTCGCTTCGTTGCTCGAGGCGACCGACGAGCGGCCTGAGTTCTGCGTCGTCGGAGTCGCGACGGCGGGCGGGGTGATGCCGCCCGAAGTCAGGAGCGATCTGATGGTTGCCGCGGCGGCCGGAATCTCGCTCGTCAACGGATTGCACCAGCTCCTGGCCGATGACGCCGAGTTGGTGTCGATCGCGACTCGCGCCGGCTCACGGATCATCGACCTGCGCCGGCCGCGACCGGTGCGCGAGCTTCGTTTTTGGACGGGGGCGTCGCTCCAGCTGACCACTCCGCGGGTCGCCGTGCTCGGCACCGACTGCGCCCTCGGTAAGCGAACGACCGCCACCCTACTGCTCGCGGCTTGCCGCGAGAGCGGCCTTCGCGCGGAGCTCGTCTATACCGGTCAGACCGGTTGGCTCCAGGGGTTCCGTCACGGTTTCATCCTCGACGCCACGCCCAATGACTTCGTCTGTGGTGAGCTCGAACGAGCGATTCTGCAGTGCCAAGAGGAAACGAAACCGGATCTCATCCTGCTGGAGGGCCAGTCCGCGCTGCGCAATCCCGCCGGTCCTTGTGGCTCCGAGCTGATCCTCGCGGGCGGTGCACGGGGCGTGATTCTCCAGCACGCGCCCGGTCGTCGATTCTTCGAGGATCTGGAGGCTCAGGGGTGCGTCATCCCGCCCCTGGAGGAGGAGATTCGTTTGATTCGCTTGCTGGGCGCCGAGGTGTGGGCCGTCACTCTCAACGGTCAGGGCCTGGGGCATGATCGTGAACGCCAGGCTCAGGTCCGCCTCAGAGAAGAGCTGGGACTGCCGGTCATTCTGCCGCTCCGCGATGGGGCCGACGAGCTGCTCGAGGCGGTCCAGCGGCGCCTTGCCCTCGAGGGGGAGCCATGAGGATCGTCGCCGTCGAGAGCTGGAGCGAAGCGGTCGAGCTGACCCGGCCGTACACCATCGCCTCGCGCTCGATCACCGCCGTCTCGCTGCGGTTCGTGCGAGTTGTCGGCCACGGCGGACAGATCGGACTCGGCTCCGCATCGCCGGCGGAGGAGGTAACCGGAGAATCCGCGGCAGCCTGCGCCCGAGCGCTCGAAGAGGACGCCTTGTCGTGGCTGGTCGGTCGGGACATCCGACATCTCGGCGGACTCTGCAGGACCGTGCGCGAGAGGATGGCGAGCACGCCGGCGGCACGAGCCGCGGTCGACATCGCCTTGCACGACCTGTTCGCGGGCCACCTGGGGGTTGCCCTGGTCGACCTGTTGGGGAGATGCCACGATGCGCTGCCGACCTCGGTCACGATCGGAATCAAGGAGACCCCGGAGGCGTTGGAGGAAGCCGACGAGTACGTCGCGCGAGGTTTTCGCTGCCTCAAGGTGAAGATCGGTCGGTCGCTACCGGAGGACCTCGAGCGTCTGAAGCAACTGCGGGACCGAGTGGGGAACGACATCGCGATTCGCGTGGACGCCAACCAGGGCTATTCCCTGGAGGAGACTCGGCTCCTCATCGGCGAGGCGCGAGAGCTCGATCTGGAATTGGTGGAACAGCCGGTCGCCGCCGAAGCCTTCGCCGAGTTGAGAGCTCTCGACGCCGGCTCTCGTCGGCGGGTGGCGGCGGACGAGAGTCTGTGCCGCGAAGCCGAAGCCGTGGCGCTGGCCGCGTCCCCGGCTCCCTGCGGGATCTTCAACATCAAGTTGATGAAATGCGGCGGCGTCAGTCCGGCCTTGACGATCGCCCGCATCGCCGACGCGGCGGGCCTCGAGCTGATGTGGGGCTGCATGGACGAGAGCGTGATCTCCATCGCCGCGGCGCTGCACGCAGCCTACGCCACGCCCGCCACCCGCTACCTGGACCTCGACGGCAGCCTCGATCTCGCCCGGGATCCGGCTCGAGGTGGCTTCGTCCTCGAAGACGGCCTGCTGCGTTTGGGAAGCCAGCCCGGCCTCGGCGTGGATCTACTGGATTGACGAGAACCGGAGTGGTTTGTGAAGCACCTCAGAGCCCTGGAAGGAGCTACGAAATGAGAACGAGCGCTCGACTGATCGCCCTCGCGGCGGCCCTCGGCACGACCGCCCTCGCCGCCGACGCGGAATCGGTCAAACGAGAGGTGGAGGCGTCCATCGAGACTCACCGGTCCGATCTGATCTCCCTCTCGGATCACATCTGGGAGTACGCCGAGACCGCGCTGCACGAGACCCGCTCAGCGGCCGCCCTCGCCGATTACGCAGCGAGGCAGGGCTTCGCCGTCGAGCGCGGCGTGGCCGACATGCCGACCGCCTTCGTCGCCAGTTTCGGGGAGGGGCGTCCCATCATCGGCATCCTCGGCGAGTATGACGCCCTGCCCGGCATCTCGCAGAGAGCGCAGCCCAGCCAGGAGGCTCTCGCACCGGGAGCCGCCGGACACGGTTGCGGGCACAATCTTCTCGGCGCGGCGAGTCTGGGTGCGGCAGTCGCGATCAAGGAGCGGATTGCGGCCGGCGAGCTCGCGGGCACGGTCCGTTTCTACGGCACGCCGGCGGAAGAGGCGGTCGGCGGCAAGCTCTATATGCTGCGCGCTGGTCTGTTCGACGATGTCGACGCGATCCTGGCGTGGCATCCGAGTGACGAGATCCTCGCCGACACCGGAAGCAGCCAGGCGATGGTCGACTTCGTCGTTGCGTTCGAGGGTAGCGCGTCTCACGCCGCCTACGATCCCTGGAATGGACGCAGCGCCGCCGACGCGGTCGAGGTCTTCACATTCGCCCTCAACCTGATGCGCGAGCACGTGCGGCCGACCACCCGCATGCACTACGTCGTCACCGAGGCGGGAGAGGTGCCCAACGTCGTACCCGACCACGCCCGGCTCTGGGCCTGGCTGCGCGACTCGAGTCACGTGCGGGTCGACGAGCTGCTCGTTCGCGCCCGAGACATGGTCGAGGGTGCGGCGCTAGCCACCGGCACTCGGGGCACGCTGACGGTCCAGTCGGGCGACTGGGAGATGCTGCCCCTCATCTCCGGCGCTCGCCTGTTGCACGAGAACCTGACCCGGCTCGGCCCGCTCGAGTTCGACGAGGCCGAGCAGGAGTTCGCGCGCCAGATTCAGCGCGCCACCGGAGTCGAGGCGACCGGCCTCGCCGGTGTCGTCCAGCCGCTCGATCTCGATCCCGGCGAGCCCGAGGGCGGCTCGACCGATGTCGCGGACGTCAGCTGGAAGGCGCCGACGATCCACCTGTCGGTCACCACGGCGCCTGCCGGAGCGCCGTGGCACGCCTGGCCGGTGGTGGCGAGCGGCGGTATGTCGATCGGCCACAAGGGGATGCTCTACGCCTCCAAGGCGCTGGCCACGACCATGGTCGACCTCTTTCTCGACCCGGCCAGCCTGGCACAGCTCCAGGCGGAGTTCGACGAGCACACCGCAGGCGTCGAGTTCGGCACCTACATCCCCGACGGACCGCCGCCGGTGCCGACCGACTGAGCGCAGCCGTGCGGCAAGTCGAGGCCACGGCCCAGAACTGCACCCTCGCCGGTTGGCGCGAACCCGGGCTTGCAGTGCCGGTCTGAGGAGACGCAGAGAGGGCAACGCAGCCGGGTGGGCGGGCCGTCGAGGCAGTACAGTCTTGGCCGAGGCTTTCCGATGACCGAGGACCGACGGCCAACCACCCCCGAACCTCGCGTCGATCACCACTCGTGGTCTAGACTGCTCAACTACCAACATTCAAAGCATGCATGTGCAGGCGCAGACTGGTGGCTCCGACTCTTCTCCTGCGCCGACTCGAGGTCGAGATCTCGGAACACGAGCGGATCTTGTAGTGCTCGATTCGGGCAAGAGCGTCGACATCGAGCTGTTCTCCGCCGAACCGGCCACCTTGAGCCTGGCCCTCCTGATCGACGTCAGCAAGAGCATGCAAGACAAGCTCGGGACCGTGAAGGAAGCCACTGGACAGTTCATCGATCAGCTAAAGCCCACGGACCGAGTCTCGATCTACGCATTCAATCAGGCTGTCTCCAAGGGGCTGCATCTGAGCTCGGATCGCGAGCAGATGAAGAGGGAAGTCGACGCGCTCACCGCCGCCTTGAGGGCTCGATCGGGCGCTTTGAGCGCTATCGAATCGAGTGCCGGGCGCAGCCGGCCCAAGGGCGGGGGCGCCCCCAGCGGCGACCTCGCGATGCTGACCGCCCTCGCCAACACCAGCAACGTGAGCTTCTACCCGTACAAGGCCCAGGGGAACATCGGCGGCGTGCCGCCGGAGCTCGCCGGGGCCGTCGCAGATCTCTACTCACCTCAGCTCAAGGGGATCCGTGAGAGCAATCTGACCGAGACCTTGCGCCTGATGGCCGACGAGACGGGTGGCGAGGCGAGGGTCGCCGGCGGCGGCGAGGGGCTGATGGCGCGGGCCCGGGACGACGCCGCGGGCTACTATTCGCTCGGCTACTCGCCCCAACACGCAGGTGATGGCCGGTTTCACTCCATCAAGGTGAAAGTGCGAGGTCGCGGCCTGGAAGTCCGCCATCGCACGGGCTACGTTGACAAGCCGTTGGCGGTCAAGGTGGCCGACCGAACGAGCACGGCGCTGCTGCTTCGGATCGACGACAACCCTCTCGGGCTCGAGCTCGAGGTTGACGCAGGGCGGCCGGCGAGCGAGGGCGACCACTGGCTGGTG